>JAAYJG010000140.1 GCA_012523055.1 Ruminiclostridium sp.
CCCCACACCTACGCCTACGCCCACCCCTACGCCGGTACCTGTCAATCCACTGACTGTTGTTGTCGATCCAGGGCACGGGGGTTACGATCCCGGAACCGTCTCCCCGTACGAAGAAGGGTTTTATGAAAAGGATTTTAACCTTGATGTTGCTTTACGCCTGAAGGAGAGGCTGGAGCAACAAGGCTTCAAGGTGGTTATGACCCGGGAGACCGATACAGCGCTAAACGACTACTGGAAGGCAGATGTCTGGGCACGTCCCAGAATTGCCAATGAAGTTGGTGCGACCTTCTTTGTAAGCATTCATGTGAACGGGTTTGATGGAAAAAATGCATCCGTATACAATGGAACCGAAATTTATCATCAGGGCAAGAATCACGGAGAATTCACCAGTAAAGAGATTGCCACAATCATGGGTGAAGAGGTTGATGCAGCAACAGATACCAAGTATAACGGTGTTATCAAGTCGAATTTAGGCGTCACAAGGCTTTCCCAAATGCCCGCAGTTGTAGTAGAAACAGCCTATATTGGAAACCTTGAAGATCATGCACGGTTAAAATCCGATCAGTTTCGGGAAGACATGGCCGATGGGATCCTGAACGGTACGCTGCGTATTCTTGAAAAGCTTGGTGCTCAAAAAGAACACGGGGTATATACGATTGAGGACGAGCAAAGGGAATCTTTTTTGGTACCGACACCACCTATAACAGACAAATAAAGCAGTTGGTCTGGCAGTAGCAGTTTTGTATTCCTGCCAACCCAAGGGTATGAGGGAATAAAGAGGTTCTGTATGAGCGATAAAGTTCTGCAAATGAAACAATTGGTTGAAAAGCTAAACCAGGCGGCGAAAGCATATTATCAGGAAGACCGTGAGATCATGCCCAATATCGAATACGACAGGCTGTATGACGAACTTGTTGCGATGGAACAGGAAACAGGTGTTGTATTGTCAGACAGCCCCACTGTCCGGGTGGGTTACGAGCTTCTGACCAACCTGCCAAAGGAGGCCCATGAAAGCCCCATGCTATCCCTGGACAAAACAAAGGATCTGGGTGCTTTACAGCAATGGCTTGGGAACCAAAAGGGCTTGCTTTCCTGGAAGCTGGACGGGCTTACCATTGTTCTAACCTATCATGGCGGCAGGCTGTCAAAGGCAGTCACCCGAGGCAATGGCGAGGTTGGTGAGGTGATCACCAACAATGCCAGGGTGTTTAAAAACATTCCGGTTACCTTGCCCTGGAAGGGGGAGCTTGTGCTTCGCGGCGAGGCCGTGATCCGATATTCCGATTTTGAAAGAATCAACAATGAAATTTCCGAGATCGATGCAAAATACAAGAACCCGCGCAATCTCTGCAGTGGGTCGGTGCGTCAGTTGAACAACAAGATTACCGCCGAGCGAAATGTATACTTTTTTGCGGTTACCCTCGTTAAGGTAGAAGGAGTGCATTTTCAGAATTCCAGGAACGCTCAGCTAACCTGGCTGAAAAACCAGGGCTTTGATGTTGTTCAATACACAGCGGTTCATGCCGGCAATTTGGAGGAAGCCGTTGCCACGTTTTCTGCCCAGGCCGAACAAAGCGATCTTCCCGCAGATGGGCTGGTGCTCACTTATGATGATATCACCTATGGGCAGTCATTGGGCAGGACAGCCAAATTCCCCAGAGACGCCATTGCCTTTAAGTGGCAGGATGAAATTCGGGAAACGAAGCTTGTCGACATTGAATGGAGTGCATCCAGAACAGGCCTGATCAACCCGATAGCAGTTTTCGAACCCGTGGAACTGGAAGGAACCACCGTACAACGAGCAAGTGTACATAATATCAGCATCATGGAAGGCCTTGCGCTTGGCATCGGAGATACCATTGGTGTTTACAAAGCGAACATGATCATTCCGCAAATCTCTGAAAATATAACAAGAAGCGGGTTGGCGGAGATACCCCGACAGTGTCCGGTATGCGGTGAAAAAACCACCATCCGGCAGGAGAACGATGTGAAGTCCCTGTACTGCACAAACGAAAACTGCCTTGCAAAACAGATCAAGGCGTTTACCCATTTCGTCAGCCGGGATGCCATCAATGTGGAAGGGTTGTCGGAGGCCACTATTGAAAAGTTCATAGCAAAGGGTTTCATTCGGGAATATGCAGACATTTTCCACCTGGAGCACTATAAAAATGATATCACGCAAATGGAGGGTTTCGGCGAAAAATCGTACCAGAAGCTGTTCGAAGCCGTCAATAAAGCCAGAAAAACCAGTGCCGTCAGGCTTCTGTACAGCCTGGGCATTCCCAATATCGGGCTTTCGAATGCCAAGCTGATTTGCAGAAAACTGAACCATGACTGGGAAAAAATCGTTCATGCGACACCGCAGCAACTGATTCAGATCAACGGTATCGGCGAAGTGATGATTGATGAATATGTGCGCTTCTTCAGCAATGAAAAAACCTTGAAAGCGCTGGACAGCCTGCTCAAAGAGCTTGAGCTCATATCTCCTGAAGCATCCGTCTCGGTACAGCTGTTTGAAGATATTCAGTTTGTAATTACCGGCAGCGTGGAACAATTCAAAAACAGAAACGAGCTAAAGGATATTATCGAAGGTCATGGCGGAAAAGTGACAGATTCGGTCACATCAAAAACCTATTATTTGATCAACAATGATAAAATGTCCGGCTCCTCCAAAAACAAAAAGGCAAAGGAGCTGGGATTCCCCATCCTTTCTGAGGCACAATTTTTGGAATGGCTGAATCATGGCATTCAGCCGTAAGCGCACTATTCGCGCAAGCGACCAATGA
>JAAYJG010000141.1 GCA_012523055.1 Ruminiclostridium sp.
GCAAAGGCATACTTATAAGGGATTCTGCATTTCGTCACCAGAACATTGGATAAATCGTTCATCTGCGTGATGGACAGCATCAGCGCCAGAGGCATGGTTCCGGCAATGAGGCGCAGAACGATCATCAGCGCAGAGGTAAGCCCGATATCGGTGATGACGATGTTCAGGGGCAGCCGCAACAGCACATCTCCCCTGCGCACCAGCAGCAATTGGAGGATAAAGATCATGGCAGAGAACTTTAAGAGGCCCTTCAGCATCGAAACGCCGCGGCTGAATATGCCAGAGCTTGCTGCCAGGGCGAGGTTTAAGCCCACAAGCGCAATGATGAATATTGGGCTGTCGCCCACGAAGGCTGCTATGGAGATAAATAAGGACAGCAGCAGCTTGGTCAGCGGATTTAGCTGATGAAAAAATGAATTACCCGGCGCATAATCCAGAAAACCTTTCATGGCTATCCCTCCCCTCTCGGCTGAAAAACTGCGGCCTTGTCTTTTCGGCGAGAGCCACAGCCATTTCCTCCGCTGTAAACACCTTTTCAAAACCGCTCTCCAGGCGAAGTGCCAGCTGTGCGATCTGCGGCGGAAGAACAGAAGCCTGCTTCAGAGTTTCCTCCTGCCGGAAGATATCTCTTGTATCACCATCGGCGATGAGCCTGCCCTCTGAAAGCACCAAAATTCTTCCCGCAAAATCCAGCACAATCTCCATGTCATGGCAGACCATGATTACCGTAATTCCTTGATTGTTCAACTGTTGAATGAAGCTCATGATTTTGGTACACTCACCATAATCCAACCCCGTTGTAGGTTCATCGAGCACCAGAATTTCAGGTTCGGCAGCGATGACCGAAGCAAGCGCCAGCTGCTGACGTTCCCCTCTGCTCAGCTGAAATGGGTTGGCAGACGGATCAAATCCGAACTGCTCAATGATGCTGTTAACGCGTTGCTCTATCAATGTTTTGTCTTGTAAAACCTGCTCCAACCCGAAGCGGATTTCTTCCGCAACGGTATTTTTGCAGATCTGCCGGTCGGGGTTTTGGAACAGAAAGCCGATATGCCTGGCCAGAACGCTGGATTTTGTCTTTTTCGTATCCATACCCATGACGGTAACCGTTCCTGAAGAAGGCTTCAAAAGCCCGTTCATAAGCTTTGTCAGCGTAGATTTTCCCGCGCCGTTTGAGCCGATCAGAGCCACAAATTCTCCTTTGCCGATATGAAAGGATACATTTTTCAGAGTGCTTTCCTCGTGATAGGTAAAGCATACATTTTTCAGTTCAATCATACATAAGCCTCCCCGCCATGACTTGCGCTTCATCGACTGTGACACAAACGTCATCAAGCCGCACGCCCATTTCCATCAGCCTGTTTGAAAGGGTTACGACACGAGGACAGTTGATCCCGGATTTTTCAAGCTCCTCGGCTTTTTTCAGCGCCTCGCGGACAGGACCGTGCAGGATCACTTTTCCATCCTTCATCACAGCCATTTCTTTAACAAATTCACTGAGCAACATAATCTTTTGCTCTACCACGACAACCGTCAGACCGTAGCTTTCGTTCAGCTCCCTTAAAAGCCGGAAGATAGCCAGCGAGCTTTGCGGATCAAGCTCGCTGGTGGGTTCGTCCAGTAATAGTATCTTCGGCCGCAGGGCAATGATGGCCGCAAGGGCAACCTTCTGCTTCTGGCCTCCGCTTAAATGCGCAATATTTCGATATCTCAGCTGCGGTATACCCACTGCGTCCAATGCGCCCACCAGCCTGGATTCAATCTCTTCCCGCGGAACCGAATAGTTCTCAAGGCCAAAAAGAATCTCATCCTCCACCACCGAAGATATCATCTGGCTGTCGATATCCTGAAACACCGTTCCGACTTTCAGCGAAATGGCGCTGGGGGTCACATCAAAGGTGTCCTCCCCGTCTATTTTCACGCTGCCGTAGTAATCTCCGGGAAAGTGATGCGGAATGATGCCGTTGACGGCGCGGATGAAGGAGGTCTTCCCCGCTCCGCTTTCACCGATAATCCCCAGAAAACAACCGTCCTGGATGGTCAGGCTGATATCCTCAAGGGCGTTTTTCCGGCTGTTTCTATATTGAAACGTAAGTCCATCAATGGTAATCATCGTATGGCACTCCTTTTATTCCTGTTTCAGGGCAAGCTTCAGGGGGATGTATAACAATTGCACCAATATTGTATTGATAACCGCTGTTCCCAGTACGATGGGGATATAGCCCATCAGTGCTGATTTCTCAGCGTTCAGGAAGAGAAACAGGCAGGAGACAAACGCGCTGCCGCTGACAAGGGTACTCACAAAGGTTGCCGCTGCAGGAGTGAAATTGACCTTGCCAATTTTGATCACCACATGAATCATCAATCCCATTACAATGGCTCCGAGCAATTCCGAGAAAAAATTCAACCACGGTGTTCCGGGCAGGAATTGGCATATGGCCCCGGCAAGAAGCCCGATGATGGCGCTTTCGTAGAGCTTGGGTCTTACAAGCAGGATTCCCAGGCAATACATGGCGATAACGAAATTCGGCTTTACGCCTCCAATGTTGATGATGGAGCCGGCGAAATACTTCAGCACCGCTCCTGCTGCCAGCAACACCCCTATCAGGATCAGATCCCTGACCTTAATGCCGCTCTTTTCCTCACTTTTCAACACTCTCTTTTGCGCTGCGACTGTCTTTTCCATAATAATTCTCCTTTCGTGCGGATTTACCGCCAACAACAATTTTGAAGATACAGAAAAGGTCCACGCATTTCCGGGAAGCGATCTTTCAGGCAAACAAAAACAGCCTGCCCTGGTTAAAGGACAGACTGTAAAAATCTGCGGTGCCACCTTTATTGATCAAACCTGATCCACTTCGTGAAAATGCCAACACATTTTCCGCCGCTAACGCCGGCTGACGTTTCGGATACTCGGCAAATGCCTTTCACCTTACCCTCGGTGGTCCATTTATCGGACTGCTTACCACGGGCCTCTCAGCAAACGACCCAATCTCTGTATGGTGCATCTTCCGATTTTATCTCCACTTCATCGGTTTAGAATAATATATCACGGGACAAGATTTTTTGTCAATCGTTCCGGGAAAATTTTTTCACTACCCTTGCCTTTGGCTAACGGTTGGTGGTATCAACCCCCGTAACGGACTTTCACCGACAAGGTCGTGCGCGTGCCGCGCGCAAAAAAAGGGCCTTCATATTATGAAGGCGCTCAAACCGGGAGGTTATGTATCTATTGAGATCGTTAATATCAAATGTAAATTGATTGAACCTTATAAGGGAAAGAATATATAAATATTTACCATAACAACGGTTTTATTAGCTGGAGGATTCATCCCCCGGCATTTGAAAAAAACCAATATGTAAACCCGCTATCAGGAATGAATTTCAGCCCCAAATGGCAGCAGTGCCAGCTTCGCCAGCTTAAAATGCTGCAACCCGAAGGGTATTCCAATGATAGTAATACAAAAAACCAGACCGATCGTTAGATGCAACAGGCACAATTCCCAACCAAGTAAAACAATCCACAGGATGTTTCCAACAAGACCTCCAACGCCGAAGCGACCTACCTCCACATCCCTGCCAAAGGGGGTTAATACCAGACCGCCTATTTTAAAGCATTGTATGCCAAAGGGAATACCAACGATGGTTAAACAGGCCAATAAGCCGCCAATTAGCCATAAAATGCTGGAAACAAGTCCTCCAAGCACAATCCAGAGTAAATTCCCAATCAGTGACATTTTTTATTACCCTCCTGAACACGAAAGGCTTACGGGGTCTTCATGGATGAGCAGGGTGCAGCTGTGCACCCTGTTTGAATAATTTCCGGAAGCCTTTATATCATTTGATTGTATTATAAGATCTCTGGATTTGAAATTCTTTTGGTTCTCATTAGAGTTACATTAGAGTTTTTTCTTGAATTGATGGCCCGCTAAAGAGCAAATGGTTTAAGAGCATGATCCGTTTTGCAGCTTCACATCCTCAATCATATTCAACATTTTCATCGTAGCTTTGATAGCCGAAGCTGTCTGGTCGGAATCCAGCCCCCTGGTCTTGAACTCCCGGCCGAACTGCCAGGTAATGGCGGTTTCCACCAGCGCGTTGGTTTTCCCTCCGGGAGGGATGGTCACAATGTAGTCGATCAAATGCGGCATTGGCTTTTGAATTTGTTCATATATTTTGGTAATTGCTTTCATAAAAGCATCATACTGCCCATCACCGTTGGAGGTTTGTTCGTAAACCTTGCCGTCTATCTCCAGGCTGACTGTTGAAACCGGCTTTAAGTTACGGGCATGGCAAATATAGTAGTTCAGCAGCTTGATCTTGTTTTCTGCTTCACCGGTGCGCAAAACATCCGAGATGATATAAGGCAGATCACCGGTGGTGATGCTTTCCTTCTTGTCACCAAGCTCAACAATTCTATCAGTAATTTTCCGGATGGAATCCTTGTCAAGCTCGATTCCAAGCTCTTCGAGGTTCTTTACAATACTGGCCTTTCCAGAGGACTTACCAAGTGCGTATTTGCGAAGCCTGCCAAAGCGCTCTGGCATCAGGTTATTGAAGTACAGATTCCCCTTATTGTCCCCGTCAGCATGAATTCCACTGGTCTGTGTGAAAACATTTTCGCCGATAATGGGCTTGTTGCCGGGTACGCGGATGCCAGAAAAAGCTTCGACGATTTTACTGATCTTTGTCAGCTTAGTTTCTTCCACCGCCAACTCAATATCCGGGCAAAAATCATTCAAGACGCCTACGACGCTGGAAAGGGGGGCATTTCCGGTTCTTTCACCCAAACCGTTCACGGTGGTATGTACCCCGCGAGCACCTGCCTTTACAGCCATCAGCGTGTTTGCCGCCGACATGTCGTAATCGTTGTGGGAATGATAATCGAAGTGAACCTGCGGATATCTTTCAACCATCGCCCGCACATACTGATAGGTTTGCTCGGGATCCATTATCCCCAAAGTATCTGGAAGCATAAACCTTTCGATACCCTCGTCCTTCAGGGCATCAATCAGTTGATATACATATTCGGGGGAATTCATAATACCCTCTGACCAAATTTCCAGATAAATATTACAGCGGATTCCTTTCTTCATCGCGTAACCTATGACGTTTTTTATATCCCGGATATGCTCTTCGGGTGTCTTCTTCAGCTGATACTGCACATGCTTCAGTGAGCCCTTGCATAACAGGTTCAAGACCCTCGCCCCGGATTCAACAATCCAGTCCACGGAGAGCGTACCATCAACGAAGCCCAGAACTTCAAGGCGGTCCAGATACCCTTTTGCCCTGCACCAGCTTGAAATCAGCTTCACAGCTTCCATTTCGCCTTTTGAGACCCGGGCAGAGGCCACTTCGATCCGATCCATCTGTACCTCTTCGAGCAAAATTTTTGCAATATTGAACTTTTCGGTATGAGAAAAAGAAACCCCTGGGGTTTGCTCACCATCTCTCAAGGTTGTATCCATGATTTCAATTTTCATTGTAAGAACCCCTCCCCGTGCCGGGAAATATTTTATCTATTATACCCTAAAAGAATTACCCTGGTAAAGAGAAAAAGTTACGGTATATTGCCCTGTTCGTGGGTTACTGTGTTAGTGTATAATTTCTGAAGGCAGGAAAGATGGCAACTGTATAATAATGTAAAATAATAAAGGGAAGAGATAAACTCTTCCCCAATCCATCAAAATCATCTACAATGGAATTTACGAAAAAACAAA
>JAAYJG010000142.1 GCA_012523055.1 Ruminiclostridium sp.
GTAACTGCAGCAACAAATGAAGCATTGTCGTATTAGCGGCAATAGTAACCAAATAAACATCGCGCTTTTCCAATCCCTTGCGCTGTACAAGCACTTCGATCAGCTCGTTGATAGCAGAGCAAATCAGTTCTGCCATTTCAGCAGCCTGGACACTGCTTTTGGATGCATGATCAATGCGAGAAATGACGTCCGCGCCATATTTTTTTTGAGGGTTCAGCATGGAGGCCACCGAAAGCCTGCTGCCATTATTTAAATTGTATAGGTAAGCGGCTACCGTTGTGGTTCCGATATCGATGGCGACACCATAATAAGCTTCCGCCGTATGGCCGGCTTCGATACCGATTATCCGGCCCATCATGTTCAGCGTGGTTACCTGATGCCCGCTCTCACGGATGATTCCGGGGATTTGCCGAAGCATTTCCAGATCAAACCCATGAAAAATGTCCCCGGGAAAAGAGAATGCTTGCAGCGTTTTTTCAGAACAGGTGAGGCATATCCGATCGGCATCGGCCTGTTGATCGTCAAGAGCAGGTGAGGGAAGTATACAGGCCTTTTTTTGCAGAACGGGGTTTAGCGGTATCCCCGCTGTGTTTGCTTCAGTTAGAATGGATGCGTTCTCAGTCGTGGAACCGAGGATGATTTCCATATCATCCTGTACCTTCACCCTGCAGGACAGATGTATACCTATTTTCATATCCTGCCGCGAAAGGTGTTTTTTTTCTTCCTGTGTATATGGAATGGTCGGCGTATGCACCTGAACGCGGCATTTGCCGCAGACCCCATTGCCATTGCACAGGGAGTTCGCGGCATACCCGTACTGCTGCAAAAGCTGAAGCAGGGTTATACCGCTGGGAACTGAAAGCTGCTGTTTTTTGTCCTTATAAAGGATTGTGACCTGTGGCAAATGATACCCCCCCTTTGAATGATTTTATGGCAACGAAACATTTGGCGCAAGTAATTACAACGGAAAATCTCCTTCTTATTTTTTAACTCAAATTTCCCCATTAACTTGTGAGTGAGGCGTTTGCAGCGACATGCTGAGGCGTGATATCGCAACGTCATCAGCAGCCTGCTGTGCATGCAAGCGACCAAAACACTGTGAGAAAGTCGTATTACTGAGGAATATATTTCATCTGTCCAGCTGTCTGTCTGTTCTGTTCGAAAAGTTTCAAGTCTGGAAGACAGGGTTTGAACAGTAAAAGGCTGCTAAGCCGGGAGATTTTAGCCTGAATGCGGGTTTTATCGGCTCCGGTGGCAATCACCGGCTGAAAACTATTTTTTTCAGGGGTTGCTGTGACATGGGCTGGGATAATTTTGTGGTTGGAATCGATGATGGTTTTGTATAAAGGATCGACGGTCAGGATCTGCTGGTAGATAATCGTATCCGGGTCACGACTGGTGGCGGAACCACCGTAACAAAAGTTTCCCAGGCTGTAGAAGATATTTTTCCCATTATAAACTTCAAAGCCCTGCAGAACATGCGGATGGTGGCCAAGCACCAGATCCACTCCATGATCAATGGCAAAACGCGCCATCTTCCTTTGGTCTTCATTGGGCTCATAAGCCCTCATTTCACCCCAATGAAAGTTTGCCACAATAAAATCAACCCCTGCTGCTCTTAGTTCAGGAACCTTCTTTTCAATCTGTTTGCGTACACTCCAATCATAGCTCCAGCCTGTATAACCCAGAAACGCAATTTCCACGCCCTTTATTTCCTTAACAATGACAGTATCAAAGTATGCATAGGCGATACCATACTGATTCAGGGCATCGACAGTGTCCTGAAACCCCTGTTCCTTATAGTCAAATGCGTGGTTGTTTGCCAGCGTTACAGCTTCAACGCCGCCTCTTACAAGAATTTCGGCATAAGCCGGATCCCCCTTGTAGGTATACTCCTTTTCCGCCTTTTCTGTGGCAGTGGACAGTACGCCTTCCAAATTTACCATGGTAAAATCATCTGATTGAAAGATGCTTTCAACACCCTTAAAAAAGTAACCGGGGTTTTGCACCTTATCATAAACCTCGACAAACGTATTCCATTGAAAGTTTTCATCCGTTCCGAGGGTATTATCACCGACAAAAGACAAGGTTATTCTGACGGGCTCTTCACGTGTATTCTCACTTGCACCGGGGACAGATGAAGCTGTGCACACACCGCCAAAGACAAGCTGCGAACAGAGAGTAAATATAATAAAGGCAGAGGCTTTTTTCATAATAAGCTCCTTGCAAACAATTAACTTTTACCATTATACCTTTTATACTCAATGAATTCAAAAAAATATCACTTCCTGGTAATTGACTCTTGTATGGTGCTGCAGCAATGCCTGGGTTTATTACATCCTTTTGAGTTGAGCTTCATCTGAAATGTGTGTTATCATACAATTACCATACGCAGGCTGCAGAGTTTTCACCACAGAGTTATCAACAACAGCAGTCGGTTTGAGTTGTTGAATTGAGGTTTAGAAATGCGATACAAGTTGATTTGTTGCGAGGTTTTTAAAAGAGAAATCGAATTGGCTTTGCAAAATAGTGAGCATACTGTTATTCCGGTGTTCACTGAAAAACTGTCCCATGAAGTTCCTGGGCAGTTAAGAGAAATCATTCAACAGGAGATCGACAGAACCAGCCCCCTTGAATTTGACTATATCCTGCTGGGCTTTGGTCTTTGCGGCAATGCCATCACAGGGCTTCAGTCCCGTCGAGTACCCTTGGTCATCCCCAGAGCCCATGACTGCTGCACCATTCTTTTAGGCTCCCGAGAAGCCTTTTCCAGGCATTTCGGCCACCGTCCCAGCTGCCGGTGGACTTCGGGTGGGTATATGGGAACCGGTGAGAACTACTTGCGCAACAGTGATGTGCATCAGTTTTTGGGCGTTGATTTAACATGGGCAGAACTGGTTGAAAAATACGGCGAGGAAAACGCGGAATATATCCGTGAAACCTTAACCCCCAAAGATGGGAGCCATGAACAAGTTGTCTTTATTCAAACACCGCCATACGAGAATTCTGAATTTCAAAAGAAAGCAGAACAGGATGCCTGTCAAGGCAACAGAAAATTTGAATTGATTCAGGGCGATATACGGCTGCTGCAAATGCTTGTCCGGGATAACTGGCCGATGAATGAATTTTTAGTGGTGCCTGAAAACAGTACTATTGAAGGTGTGTATGATCATGATATCGTGATGAAGGCCGGTATAAGAAGACCTGAGTTGTAGGCAGAAGTCATAAGAGTTAGAGGTATGTGTATAACTGCAAGTTATACTGATGTTATTGATTGTCTGTTACCAAAAGTTAATTTTCAAGTCAAACTATATGAAATTTAATAATAGTAAGCCGACAGAATAAAAAATAATAAAGATGTTTTCCAAATTTCTTGGTTTTAAATACGGTTGGGGAAATAAGTCACTTCACAACAAATTCCTCTTATTATGCAGTATTATACAAAAAATTGACAAACCTTGACATGTGTAATATAATGGATTAACCTTAATTAAACATTATGATTAATTGCTTCAAGTATGTCTAAATAAACCCACGCAGGAATCTATTTATTTCAACACGTTGATTCACAAATTGAAAAAGTATTAATGAGGTGGATTATGTTTAAAAAGCTTCGGAACTATTTTTTGCTAGTATGCATTTTAATGTTTTCTTTCTATCCTGCATCTTCTAATGCTGTTATCTTCAAACAAAAAAGTCCTCTTGAACGATTTGAAAATAAGCTATATGCAGAGTCTAAGTTACCAGAAACGCCGTCACCTGAAGTGAAACTAGAAATGTATAATACCGTCCGTAATGACACCTCCAATACGATTTCTCCATGGTTCAAACTATATAATACAGGTGCATCAGAATTAAGCCCTAAAGATATTGAAATCAGATATTTTTTTACAAACGATGGGGAGGAAGGACAGAAATTCTGGTGTGACTGGTCAAATATAGGCAGTTCAAAAGTAACGGGTTCTTTTACTAAATTGCAAACCCCTATGATTGGTGCCGATTATTATCTTCAAATCAGTTTTAAAAATGGAGCAAAATCAATTAAGCCTGGTGAGTATGTTGAAATCCAAAGCAGATTTGCCAAGACTGATTGGAGCAACTTTAATCAGCTAAATGATTACTCATTTAATCAGAGTAGCAATAACTTCGTAGACTGGGATAAAGCAGCCGTGTATGTCAACAATGCACTGATTTGGGGTTATGAACCTCAAAGTCCTGCACCAATCCCTGTCCCTGTTAAAAAAATAGAAATTAAGATGTGTAATACAAAGGTTCATGAGAAAACAAACACGTTGTTTCCAAGATATATTTTATCAAATACAGGAAATGTCCCCGTAAACCTTCAGGATGTCAGAATTCGTTATTATTATACAATAGACGGAGAAAAGGAGCAAAATTTCTGGTGTGATTGGTCCAGCGTAGGGGCTTCAAACATAACAGGGAGCTTTGTTAAGCTTTCTGAACCAATGAGTAATGCCGATTACTATATGGAACTGGGCTTTACGTCAGGCGCAGGCATTCTTAAACCGGGAACCCAGATAGAAATACATACAAGGATAGCAAAATCAAACTGGAAAGATTACAACCAAACCAATGATTACTCATATACTGGCTCAAAGCATGATTATATTCTTTGGAATAAGGTCTCTGCCTTTATCGACGATGAAATGATCTGGGGTGATCAGACTCTTCTGGGGGAACCATATATCCTGACTGCAGACGCGTCTGAGAATTCCATATATTTAATATGGACGCCAGTGGAAGGTGCTAAAGACTATGATATTGAAGATAATAGCTCGGTTGTTGAATCCGTATACAGTAATTCGTTCGCTCATATCGGATTACCTGCAGGCACCTTTCATCAGTATCGGGTAAGAGCCACGACAAGCACACTAATCGGTAACTGGTCAGATTCCTTCGATATATGGACTTTACCGGATATCCCCCGTAATATTGTTACCGAAGCTACAGAGAACACTGTCAATATTGTATGGGATCAGGTTACAGGTGCAACGGGATATGACATTGAAATAGATGGGGTTTTGTCGGAAGATGTTCAAAGCCCATTTATACATAATGATTTACAGCCTGGCACCATACATCATTATCGATTAAGGGCAAAAAATTCAAGTGGTAATGGAAAATGGACTGAAATAATTAGTAAGTGGACGATACCCGATAAGGTTACGAACTTAAATACATACGCTACACAGACAGTTATCGTTGTTTCCTGGGAAGATGTTATTGGTGCGACGGCATATGATATAGAATTTGATGGGAAAATGCTGGAAGAACCTCTTCCCTCAGTTTCCGTAAGTGACCTTGTGCCGGGAACCCTTTATAAATATAGAGTGCGTGCAAAAAATGACAGCGGTGCCGGTGTCTGGAGTGAAGAATACTCATACTGGACAATTCCTGATATTGTAAAGCAAGTTATCAGCAGCGCCAGTGAAACTCAGATTGACATTACATGGGATAATACCGCCGGTGCAACCGGGTATGACATTGAAGTGAATGGTGAAATCCACGAGGATCAATCCAGTCCCTATACCTATATGGATCTTGAGTCCGGGACAAAGCATATTTTCAGAGTCAGAGCTAAAAACTCCAGTGGTATCGGGTACTGGAACGATGCACTGGAGGTCTGGACGCTTCCCGGCCCGATTGAGGGCATTGAAATACAAGGTATGCAAAATGAAATTATCATTCAATGGGAACCTGTAAGAGGTGCTGCGAGCTACGAAGTGAAAACGGATGATATTATTACAGAAATACCGTCAAGTCCATTCATTCATGAGGGATTAACACCAGGAACCTTTCATCAATATATAATCCGTGCTAAAAATTCCAGCGGAACGGGTATATGGAGTAATGAGATTTCTCAATGGACACTTCCGGAAAAGGTAACGAAAACAAGCCTTGTGGCAACAGAAACAGAAATTCAGGTCTTTTGGGAAGACGTAACCGGAGCAACCGGCTATGATATAGAGGCAGACGGAATTTTATACGAAGATATATCTTCGCCGTATCTGCATCAGGGGTTGCTGGATGGGACAAAACACACCTTCAGGCTCCGGGCAAAGAACTCCAGTGGTTATGGTTTATGGAATGACGAAATTGAAAAATGGACAATACCGTCCATCCCGGAGAACAGTATCACAACATCCGGCGAGACTTATCTTTTAACATCATGGAATGACGTTACCGGTGCAACAGGGTATGATCTTAAAATAAATGATACTCAGTTGGAAGATGTAACAAACCCATATACAAAGTCAGAACTGTCACCAGGAACTGAATATGTCCTGATGGTAAGGGCAAAGAACAGTAGCGGTGCAGGAAAATGGTCAGAGCCCGTGCTCACATGGACAATTCCGGGCGTTGTTGAAAAGCTTGAACTGCAAGCTTCACAAACAGATATTCAAATTCTATGGGAGAATGCTATTGGTGCAGTCGGTTACGACCTGGAAATCGACGGGCAGTTATTGCCGGATGCGGAAAGCCCATATTTACATCAGGATCTCCAAACCGGAACAGAGCATTCAGTAATGATTAGAGCTAAAAATTCAGGTGGCGTTGGCAGATGGTGTGAAGCCCAAACAATCTGGACGCTTCCCGACGTTCCGGAAAACTTGAATACCCAGCCGACAAGCAATTCCATTAAAATTGCATGGGACGCAGTTACAGGCGTAACAGGCTATGACATTGAAATATATGGGACAGCGGTTGATGTCGGAGCACAGGAATGGTATATCCATGAAGGGATAAATCCAAACAACCAGCAAACTTACAGAGTCAGAGCAAAGAATTCAAGTGGCGAAGGTGAATGGAGTTCTTACATGGCAGAAACCACTCTGCCCGGCATACCATCATACATACGCACCGTAGCTGATGATAAGGAAATCGTGATTAACTGGGATGCAATACCCGGAGCATTAACGTATGATATTGAGGTAAATGGAACTATTGTATCCGGATTGGTTAAGACAGAATATAAGCATCAAGGGCTTCAGCCAAACACGTTATATGCGTATCGCGTCAGAAGCAATGGAGCGGGAGGACCAACTGCATGGAGTGATGCGGCAGAATGCTCAACCTTGTTCTCTCCGCCTGAAAACATGGACGCTTATTTATCAAGTGCGCAAATACAGCTTTCATGGAGTCCGATTGAAGACGCCATTGGATATGATGTTGAAGTTGATGGCCAAATATACAATAATGGTCAAAACGTTACTTACCTGCATACCGGGCTTGTGCCTGATTCTCAACATACCTACAGGGTAAGGGCCAAAAACCACCTCATAAAGGGTATATGGAGCCAGCTGCTGGCTAAATCAACACTTTTAGGAGCACCACAAAACATTAGCGGTGAATCATCAAGTACAAAAATAAATATAAGCTGGGACATGGTTGCCGGGGCTACATCCTATGATATAGAAGCAGACGGACAAATCATTGATAACGGGCTAAGCACCCAATATCAACATACTGGTTTGGAGACATTTAGTGCTCATACGTACCGAGTCAGGGCATGGAACAGAGAAGGAGCAGGAGAATGGTGTGAGCCGATTGAGCTTTACACTCTTGTTGGAATTCCCGGTGAAATTCATGCGATATCCATGACTTCAGAAATAAATGTACAATGGAATGGAGTTTCTGGTGCTACTGGTTACGATATCATGGTGGATGGCAATATCTATGATAATGGTAACAGAACTTTATATAAGCATGCGGCAGTTGAGCCAAATTCAGTGCATATCTACCAGATAAGGGCAAAGAGAGGGCTTGATAATGGTGAATGGAGTGAAGTGATATCAGCTCAAGCGCTTGTAGGTATTCCAACCGGTTTGGATACTGTTCCTTTCAGCCGCCAAATAAAGATTGCATGGGATGAGGTAAAGGGAGCCACTTCTTATGATATTGAGATAAACGGAGAAATTATTGCGAATGTAAAAGAGAACTACCATATACAAACCAGGCTGGAGCCGAACTCGACCTATAAGCTTAGGATCAGGGCGAAAAATGAGCTTGGTAACAGTGAATGGAGTAATTTTGTTGAGTGTATAACCTCACCGGATATACCCTCCGGGTTATCTGCAACAGAAACAACATCTGAAATAGCATTGAACTGGAATCTTGTCGAAGGAGCAGAATCCTATGACATTGAAGCAGATGGCATTGTAATTCCCGATATGTCAGGTTCAAGCTATGTCCACTCAGGTTTGAAATCAAATACACGGCACATCTATAGAATTCGCTCCAAAAACGAGCATGCAGTAAGCGAGTGGAGCGGTTACCTAACACAGTTAACTACCCCCGAGATAGCTGTTCCAACCCGTAAAGATGTGATATTTAATTTTGTGATTGTTGTACCTCAAAAGGAAGGAATAAGTGAGCGTACCATTGTTGTAACCTTCAATCCGGAAGAACTGGAAGTGTTCGATCTATGCGCGTTAACTCCTCAACCTGAAACAGAAACAGGTTTTATAGAGGGCACAAACATAAGCGTTGTTGAATTTAGCCCGGGAAAAATTGTTTACAAAATTTCAAATGCGAACAAGACAGTTATTCAGATAATCAAGTTTTTATCGAGTATGAATGGTCACTCCAAGGTGACTTACACCATTCAATAGCAGGAGGGAGCAACAATGATAAAGAAGATGACGAAAAACATCTATATAATGATTTTGTTTGTGTGCATTACTGGTCTGATGATGAGTAGTTTTTCTGTTCCTGCGAATGCGGCAAATGAAACTGTAACATGCACTTTTTATGAAAGCACCAGCCAGACTCAAAGCAAAACGATAACCATACCCGGTTTGGTGAGAATCACTTCAATGACAGTAGACAATGGCAACGTAACAAAAAATATAAACGGATTCGATGTAACCATTACTTGCAGTAATGGGAATGCTAATCCCGATACGGATGAAGAATATATCAGTAATTATTCAAAACATACGGGTGAAACTTATCCACCGGACAGATACTATTATTCGAGCGGCAGCTATTCTGGATATCTTAATTTACAAAGCACTAAAAATAATGGTAAACATATTTCTGAAACAAAGACAAAAGAATTCTTCAGAAATCGAAATAATACTCAATCGAAATATTATAAAGCAGACGGGACATACCTTTTAACCGCGTACACTTATTACGGCCCACTGGATATTGATGAGGAGGGTTATAATGGATCCATCCCCAAGATTGGGGAAGAAATAATAAGTGGAGCAACCAAGTATAACAATTCTGATGGCACGTATCGAATTGATACTACATATAAAGAGTATTTTCTTGGTGTGCTTTCCAAAACAGAGTTAGTTTGGCATGATGATTATACAGGTTATTATAGCGGATGGGTTGAAGGAAGTACCACCTACTATTACGCCTACAATGTGACAATCAACTATGTCACCAATTCCTCACCTACTGTAAACATCGTATCACCAGCGCAAGACACAATCTTTAGCGAGGCATCCACTGCGTTTGTACCAATTGCTTCGGTATCTGATCCCGAAGGGGATACCCTAAACTGTAATGTTTATATAGACTCGGAAGCTACCCCAAGGGATACGAAAACCATATCGAACACGCAGACAGCCCAGAATGTCAGTTTTAATGCGTTAAATCTGGGGAGTCTATCGCAGGGAACACATACTATGAAATTTACAGTGAAAGACAATGAGGTCACCCAACAAGCCACTATTAATTTCAGAGTCGATAAAACCGCTCCGGTTTTAGGAACTGTTGAGTTTACATCTACAAAAGACACAATCACAATAACGGGCTCTGCAACAGACAATATGGCTATGCATGATGTGCCTTACCGTTTTTACGCAGGAAGTAATGACAGCGATTGGAGGTCTTCAAACTCATACACCTTCAGTAATCTATCTCCCAATTATCAGTATCAGGTAAAGTTTGTAGCAAGGGACAGGGTTGGTCACTTGTCGGAAAAAGTAACGAATAAATTCACATTGGCTCTAAAACCAACAATATCAGTTGGAAATGCCAACGAGACCAGCTTACTCGTTTCTTTCAGTGAAAACAATCCCGCCGGAACTCAATATCTTATCAGCTGCGGATCACAATATGTAAACGCACAGGGAAGCCTTGTTAGCACTCCTGTTTGGTTTACGCCACAGGGGAGAAATATAACCGTTAATGGGTTGTCACCCAATACAAGCTATACCTTCACAGCGAAAGCAAAAAACGGAGAAGGTCTGGAAACTGAAGCCAGTGACTCAAAAAGTAGCAGAACACTGGCGTTACCGCCCCAAACGCTGGTGTTTCCAGTAATAACACAGAACTCTATCAAAGTTGAATGGGCATCAATACCCGATGCAGCAAGATACGATATAGAGGTTGATGGTCAAATCGTTAATAACGGCACATCAAATACGTATACCCATTCCGGGCTACAGCCGGAAACTTCTCATACCTACCGGGTACGGATTACGAATGCAGGGGGGACCGGGAACTGGGGAACCTTATACAATCAATCGACCTTAATGAATAATCCGGGCATGCCGGCAAACATTCAAACATCCCGCTCAAAAACAGAAGTGACATTATCCTGGGATGCCGCACTAAAAGCAAGCGGATATGAAGTTGAAGTAGACGGTGTTGTGCAGGATAACGGTTCCAGCCGAACATATACCCATTTCGGTCTGCTGCCTGAATCTTCTCATGCCTACCGTGTAAGGGCAAAAAATTCAGGCGGATATAGTGCCTGGAGCGAGTATATCTATGTAACAACACTACCCAACCCTCCGACCCCTCCAAATCATGTATCTACGATTATAACCAAGAATACCATACAAATGGAATGGGAGCCGGACATCAAAGCAGACAGATACGAAGTCGAGGCCGATGGTTTCATTTCCAATAATGGCACTTCAACCTTATATCTGCATGAAGGGCTTGTGCCGCTAACCACGCATCATTACAGGATCAGAGGTGTAAATTCAGGTGGAACAGGTGATTGGAGCCAGATTTTTAGCATCACAACATACCCCTATGAACCGTATATCCCTGAAAATGTTATGGCAACAGCAGATAAAAACTCTATTACTTTAACCTGGTATATGGCGACATATGCTTCAAACTATGAAATTGAGATAGATGGTACTTCAATTGTTGAAATAGATGATCCTTCCTATGAGCACGGGGAATTGCTGCCGGGAACAAACCATACCTATAGAATTCGCTCGAAAAACCTCTCCGGTGTCAGCGAATGGACAAGCCCGGTTACCATATCAACCTCTTTGGATACTGGAAGCGCGGTAACTGCAATAACAAATGTTGCAGCTATCGTAACCACAGATTCCATTGTGCTTTCATGGGATGAAAGTGCATTCCTTTGCGAGTATGAAATAGAAGTTGACGGGCAACTGACAGATAACGGAATAAACACTGCTTTCGTGCACACCGGGTTATTACCGGGCACCTATCATGAGTATAAAATAAGGGTTAAAAACACTGAAACACCGAATGACTGGTGTGTAGTTCTTACGATAGCTTCGCTGCCTGAACCACCCAACAGAACCAATATGACAGATTATTATGCGACCAATAACTCTATCCAGTTATGGTGGGAGCCTGTTGAAGGCGCGGTCAGCTATGATATTGAGGCTGATGGTGAATTGCTGGCGAATGTAACGGACATTACATACATCCATCAGGCTCTTCTTCCGGGGGTCGCCCATCAGTACAGGGCCCGGGCACGGACGCTCCTGGATGTAAGCCCATGGAGCGATATGTTTGAAGTTGCTGCCAGTACAACAACCTTCGAAGTGCAATGTGCAGCAGGTGAGGAATTCGACTATTCCCTGCTGGCAATTAATGCTCAGGATTTCTCAGGGGTAAAATATGTTTTATCCTTTAATGAAGAAGATTTAGAGATTGTTGATCTATGCACATTCACACCAGTGAAGGATACCATGCTATCAGGTGCAATCCCCGGGACAAATCTCTTCATGGAACGTAAGGAAGGGACCGTAGAATTTACCTTCACCGAAAATATTGCTCCGGGGACCTGCTGGTCTGGTGAGCTTACAACCATTCGCTTTAAGTCCAGAACCGGAAATACAACACACATAAGTTTTGTGGAAGACAGGAACTGATAAGGGGGAATTACAACTGTGGTAAAGAAGCATACAAGTACTATAGCGCTCATATTAGCGGTGATCATGATAATCTCCATCCTTTCCGTCAGTACCGGTGGGTTTGGTTTGCTGAATGTGAAGGCAGAACAGGCTGACACGGATGTAAAGATTGCAGGTGACATATCCAATGTCACTGGTATTGATATGGATACGATCTTGAAAATGAAGAATGAAGGTCTATCCTGGAATGAGATATTGGAAGAACTGAGAGATGGTAAGGGTGGAAGTGACAGGGTTGACAGAAGCAATATGCTATTAAACCAATCTCTCGAGGAAGAGCTGATCAATCAACTGAAAAAAGAAGGCTTCAAAGAGGAAGAAATTATTGAAGCCCGTCTGCTAATTGAGAGAGTTCAGTTTCAGTTGAATGAAATAACAAATGAAGAACAAACAGTGTCTATAGGATCTGACTTTGGGGCGGAATCAGATATAAACACATACAGGAACCTTGCGGCTAATATTGATTTGGCTGGCTGCCTGCCAATGCTGCTTCGGTTAAGGAATGATTTTGGAAGCTTTGAAAAAGTACTTGATGAATACCTGTACTGTATACAACTGGACATGGATCTTTCTCTTTATATAAAAGACAAAGAAGAATATTTAGAGGCAAAACAAATAAAGGCAGCAGGAAAAAACCTCATAACAGTTCAGAATATTGAAGAGGTAATGCTAATGAAGCTTCAAAACCAAAATACGGAAAATCGAGATACTGTAGATAATTTTGAGCTTGATCAGGCAGGTAGTCAGTTACCCGGACAGGATGTAGCAGGCAATATGGTGCCAGATGCTCCTGCACCGAAAATAGAAAATCTGACCCCTGAAAATCCTGCAGATGTATTAATGAATGAGATCAACGAAATAGATCCGATGAGAAACAATTAAACCGGTACGGTTTATTCGAAACAAGATGGGAGGATTCTTTCATGCGGAAAAAGAATATAATCAAAATTTTAGGTGTAATCGTTATTGCAGTGCTTATTGTTCAATCGGCCGCATTCGCCGGCAGCTTCACAGGACAGACCGGTGAAAACATCAATACAAATACGGTACAGATATCTCCTGAAATAGAAAGCAAGATCCGCGAACAGGAACCGGGAGAGTATAACAAAAACCTGGCCAATTACAGACAAATGCTTGTTGTTTTAGATATCCATAATACCTATAAAACCCGGATGGAAGAATTCATTCTCCTTGATAAAAGGCTTCCAGATATTTTAATTGCCTACCAGTTCCTGAATGAAAATTATGGTCAAATTGAAGAGCTTGGAACTTTGTTGATCGAGAAAGAATCAGGCAAAACCTGGCTTGAAGTTTTTACCGCATATCGCCAGCAAAACCTGGAATTTGTGCCACGCAGCTTTGATTTTGACTACCTTGATGTATTGATGCAATCTGAAGGAATCACAGAAGATGATATCATGATTGCAGACCGGGTATCTCAAAAAACAGGCCTTCCCTTTGAAGATATTATTGCACAAAAAGCTTCCGGTAAACAGTGGAAGGATATCAACGAAGGCTTTGGGATTATCAATGCGCAAAAAACGCTGCCAAGGGTTCCGGTAACCCAGGAGCAGCTAAAAAAACATACAACCGGGAACGCTCTTTCAGAAGAGAAAGTGGTTGAAACATTGGTAATCGCTTACAAGCTTGAGCTGGATGAACAGGTGGCCATCAATAAAGCCAAAGAGGGCTATACGCAGGAAAGATTTTTTGCGGAAGCTTTGGAAGGCAAGTACGAGTAAGATTACAGCCACTGAACAATAAATGTGAACACATCAGATGATCAACCTAGATGACATGGCACAACTGAACCTTTAATTTGTAATCAAGGGGGTCCTTGTACCGTGAATAAATATTTGAAAAAAGCATTGTTTATCGTTGTCTTAGTATTAATCTTAATGCCCACCCAGATGGTTTTTGCAGAAACTCTGGAAGAGAGGCTGAACAATCTTGTCGGGCCGAAAGAACAATATAATACTATGCTGTCTCCGGTATATTTAAGAAATAACGCCATGGAGGAATCCATCAGTCCCCAGAGCGGCGAATTATCTTTGGCTCAGACGGATTTTGTTCAGCCGGGAAGAAACGGGCTGGATCTTGAGATTAAAAGGCTGTATAAAAGCGGAACATCCAATATACAGGAAATGAAAGTAAAATATGTCCGTGGCGCGTGGGTGGACTATATTCAGGCCGATGCCAACACCTCATCCTTTTATGAGGACAGGTACAATCTTGGCGTTGGAATGCGGCTCTCATTTCCGGCCATTGAAATCAGAACCAATGAAGACGGTACAAGCCATAAGTTCCTGCATACCGAGGCGGGGGATACATACAGGCTGACAGGCCCCACGGTTGTTGACGGCGTTAATACATACCTTCCCGAAAACCAAACTGTCAAGGATGTTGTTGTCAGAGAAGATAGTACCTTTAACAATGGACAGGCCAATGGTGCCTCCAAATATGTAATGGTGGGAAACAACGGAAAGAAAACTTATTTCACTGTTGACGGAAGAATTGTCGGCATCGTCGATCGTTATGATAATGCCATCACATTCCTGTACAGCACCCAGATCTATACCATTGACGGAGTCACCCTGACAAAGAACCTCATCTCAAAAATAATTGATACGGTTGGAAGGGAAGTTTCCTTTGAATACGAGGAAGACTACTCCTTCAAGGTTGGGCCAAAGAATGATACGGCCTATGGACAGAACGAAAGCTGGAAGCAGTCTCAGAACCCCAATAATATCGATTCGGGCGATCTGCAGGGGAAATTCCAGGTTATCATTCACCTTCCCGGCGGCAAGAGTATTGTTTATGACAAATCAGCCGCATTGGTGTCAAGTACGAAAAGCGTCATCCGAACCAGGCTGCAAAGAGTGTTTGATGTGGATGGCCTGCCAAAATATCACTATTGGTATGAACAGACCGATCTGGGCTTTACCTTTACAAACGGAAGCCGCTATTCAGTTTACAACCGTTATGAAAACCTGACGCAGATAGATTTTTGTAAAACCAACCAGTTGAAGCAGTATGCTTACAACACATATGCGAAGGGTCTGGCGGACAATGGCAGTCTGCAATACCGAAAGATTTTTGAGAAAAAGGAATTGATTAAAAAATCCTTTAACAAAACAAAAAGCAATTTTACCGAACGGTTTATTTACGATGTGAAAAACAGGGACAACTATGCCTATACCAATGAAGCCGATGGCTATGGCTTTTCCGGCTTCAATGGAAATAACAACAGCTATTTGAAGGATACCTACCGGTACATTACCAAAAAGACGGATACCACTGGCAATATTATGACCTATACCTACAACGGCCTGCATGAAATGGTCAGTCTGGAGGACAAAGGGGCTGATCACAGAGAAGTATCGGTAACCGAACATGATGAGAAGAAATTCCCAAAGAAAAAGCAGACGACCGTTTATGATATTGCAAAGGGCGTTGAAACCGGCAAAACCATACAAAAAACTGAGAACTACCGGTATGACGAATTCGGTAACCTGACCAATTACGCAGGCCCTAAGGCCAACCGCGACGTGAACTGATATCCCACTAATACTGAGAATACAGTCATATACTCCTATGATTACGACAGGTATCATGTTCCCGTTTTGAAGACATGGAAAAACGATTCCGATACCACCTGCCAAATCATCAATGAGTTGGACAACAAAGGCAACATCATAAAGGAAACCCGCATTTTAGGCGAAGATGAAAGTAATTGGGCCATAACGAATTATGCCTATGATGTTCATGGCAATATGACTTTAAGAACCGTTCAGTCGCCGGAAGGGTCA
>JAAYJG010000143.1 GCA_012523055.1 Ruminiclostridium sp.
CATCAGATCATGGACGCATTCATCCAGGCCCTTCCGGAGGTGTGGACACAAAAACTAAAGTTGAGCGCTTGAATGTATTAATTTGTCAAGGTCCGAGCCAGCAATTAGGCTGGGAAAGTTGAGTAAATAATAGGTAATGTTTGGGACCCCGACCGGCCTTTATACGGTTTTTTGGTCAGGACAGGCAGTTACAAATTATCTTAATCAATGCCTGCCTACCTCTCATATTGAATCAGCTTCGAAGCATTCGCAGAAAACCTCGGCAGTTCTTTGAAACAGTTTATCCATATCCTGCTTTTGTCCGGTCAGCTTTTCCAGCGATGTTACCCCCCTGTCTGAAAGCCCGCAGGGAACAATCCATTGGAAATGGGAAAGGTCGGTATTCACATTAAAGGCAAACCCATGCATCGTCGTCCACTTTTTCACCTGTATGCCGATGGCTGTTATTTTTTCGGCACCTATCCATACACCGGTGTAGGTTTTGTCCCCCCGCTCGGCGTTGATACCATAATCCTGCTGCAATAACCTGACAAAAGTGTTTTCTATTCTTCTGACAAAATCATGAATATCCCTGCCCCAGTGGTTCAGGTTCATAATCGGATAGCCCACAATCTGCCCGGGGCCGTGGTAGGTGACATCCCCCCCGCGGTTAACCTGAACCATCGAAACTCCCAGTCTCAATCGTTCTTGTTCGGGTAGAAGTATGTGTTCCTGCACACCCCGCACCCCAAGCGTTATCACCGGAGGGTGCTCGACCAAAAGCAGAGTATCCCTGCCTTCGCCGGATGAAACCTTCTGCCATAGTTGGGTTTGAACCTCCAGCGCCTCCATGTAATCTATTCTGCCAAGTTTGATAATCTCCAGCTTCAAATGAAAAACCTCCAGGAAAATGTTTAAATTCAACAGTATTTTCGGCTTCTAATAACAACGGAAGCGATTGCTTGCAATCGCAACACACTGTTATTGCAACAGCAGGTTTTGCTTTGGCAAAACCATCACACAGCAACAAGGTTCTTATCACATAGTGATAAGGTCCTTATATCGAGGCGGGAGATATGCTCGCCGCCTGATTAAGGTAATCGGTACCCGCCACCACACGTTTTTCAGCCCTTAGCTGAAAATACGTTAAGAGGTGGGGCGGGGCCCATCGAGCCTCGTTATAATTCTATATTATGCTATCGAGCAGGAGAATTCAAATGAAAAAGCCATAGCCAAAAAAAGGCCTGAACTTCCACGAACATGGTTTATGTTTCGTTATATCAGGCCTTTCATTTTATCAGGTTTTAGAGCAAAAGCTTTTCTTTAAGACCGAACTATGCCAGAGAAACACTTGTGGAGATGTTCTTCATCTAAATCAGGTTTTGTAAGCAAACCCACAACAACCGTAACAATAATAGATACCGTTAGCGCAATAACAATCGGATCCACAAACGCCAGGGTTGACGCTGCAGGCGCAAGGGTATCTACTCCAAACAGCGCTTTACACAGTCCCAGTACCTGGGATTCCTTAGTATGAATGAACAGCATCCACAGCGCACTGGTGCCGAAGCCTGCCAGCATCCCTGAAACTGCAGCTTTTTTGGACATTTTCCGGAAATAGATAGCCCCTACATACAAAGGCAGGAAGCAGGACGCACAGACTCCAAAAAACAGCCCGGTGCTGATGGCGATTGCACCATTCCATACCGATGGGAGGACATAGGCCAGGATGATGGTAATAATGATTGCTACCAGCATTCCCGTTCTGGACATAAGCATGGAGCTTTTTTCACTTCTGTTCTCATTATTGAACATATCCCTTCCGAATGCTGTTCCAATGGCATGAAACTGAGAGCTGAGGGTGGACATGCCCGCTGCCACAATAACGATCAAAAAAACAGGCAGAAACCAAGCCGGCATGATTTCACCGACAAAATCACCCATAACATAATCCGCACCCCCGGAAAACACTTCTGCAATCTTTTGATGTTTTTCGAAGAAGAACACATTTGATAATGCACCCGCAGCAAAGGCTACCCCTGTCATAAACAGGATGAACAGGCCCCCGATCGGAACGGCACGATTGATCTCCCTGTCGCTTTTAACAGTCATGAACCTGACCACCAGCTGAGGCTGGGCAAGCACGCCAATACCCACGCCGAGAACAAGAGAGGAGATGACCGCCCACCAGTTTACTGAAAACAATTCGGGCATGGATGCCCATCCATTGAAGCCCGGCGGCAGCTTTACACTTTTTATTTGATCAAGAACCAGCGGATCGTTCATCATGTTTGTCAGTTTCTGGTGAGCCGCCGTAAAACCTCCCAGCCTGCTGTAAACGGTGATGATAAACATCAGCATGCCAATAAACATGAGGGTACCCTGGAAGGCGTCTGTATACATTACACCCTTCAGCCCGCCAAAGAAAACATACAATGCGCAAATTGCGGCAAAGAAAAATAATGCCGTGTTATAGTCAATGCCCAAATTTGATTTGATAAAGGTTGCTGCTCCTATCATAACAGCCGCGGCGTAAACCGGCATCAGAAAAAAGATAATGCATGCCGCGAAACGCTGAATGAATTTGGATTGGTATCTGGCACCGATAAATTCCGGGAAGGTATGAGCACCGAGGTTCAGACCCATTCTCCTTGTGCGTCTTCCAAAGAAAACGAATGCGACGAAAATTCCCAGAAATATGTTAAAAAAGGTTAGCCACAGAAGGCTCATGCCAAAGCGGGCAGCTGTGCCCCCAAAGCCAATGATTGCCGATGTGCTGATAAATGCCGCTCCATACGAGAGTGCCATAACAGCCGGATGAATTTTTCTTCCGCCAATCAGATAATCCTGTGCATTTTTTGTGTTGCGATACCCCAGGTAACCCAGATAGCCCACAATTGCTACATAGATGATTGTAACAATAATTTTAGCAATCATTTTCCAACCCCCTTAAAACTCAGCTAAAGGTTTTCTTGAATGGATTTTTCTTTTTCTTTCCATCTTATTTTTGCCTCCAGCTCCTCATGCTCCCTGTCCTTTCCCTTGTTCCAGTTGATAATGCCATATATTACACACAGAAGCGCACTGGCGATACAAAGCGTGTAAACAAGCGCTATCCCAAAATTAGAAAAGCCTAACATAAAGGTACCTCCTTTCTGGGAATTATTGTTTGAAGTTTTCACTGTGTCTGACAATCCGGTTCTACAGGCAGAAGTAAAGCAATGTTCTCTTTTTCATCGGCTGCCGCGTCTTAACCCCAGCCGTTTCAGACCATGGGTTTACGAAACAAAAACAGCCTGTTTTCATACAGTAACAGTACGAAAAAAGGCTGAATTACAACATTTCTGACCATGTAACCTACCGCTCTTCCATACTGCTATAAAACAAACCATACCTGCCGTGGAAACCCGTCGGCATCCCTACCATAACTACCGTGCTACAAGAAATTCATACCAATTAAATTTATACTACCAGATTCTAAAATATATGTCTATAGGATATTTGGAAAATTTATTGGAGTTTTGGGCATGCTTTCCGATTTCCTGCTTATTGTATTTGAAGGATTCCTTTAACCATTTCAACATATTTTTCATTATCTTCGCTCAGAGGAACACTGATGGACAAATTATAGGCCAACTCCTCATTTTCTATCGGAATCCACACATAAACCAGCTCATAGGTTGAGAACGCATCGGTTTTCAACTCTTCTGACAGAATATCACAATCTAAAACAAAGATCTCACCTTTCCCCAATACCGTGTCGCCTTCATAAACCTTGACCTTAACCGAAGAATGGGCTGGGAAACGTTCCTCATCCGGCTTTTTTCTGTAATAGCTTGTATCATAGAACCATCCTGCAAGACCCTGCGTTCCATGAAACATGAACTTGTCCTTTTCCTCAGTACTGTATATTTCAAAGCTGTATACGGTATCAATGGTCTTGTTTTTCTCGGCCTGATACTCGAAATTCGGAGCTTTCGGGAAAGCCAGTTTTTTCACGCTGAAGCCTTCGGGGAGGCTGAGAGCCACCAAAGCATTCTTGTCATCATTCATATTCATGATCTCGATGGTGTTCAGGTTCTCAACAACCTCCGGCTTATTCAGTTCTGTAAATTCCCGTTCTAAAAGCTTTTGCAGCCAATCCTGCTTGAGCTTCAATTCACTTTTTTCAAGCTTCTCCAATTCATTTTTAAAGTTCTTCACAAGCCCCTGTTTGCTGAAGTCAAAGAGGGACGTATCTCCCGTGGATTGGTCGGAATCGATATGGAAGCGCTTTTCATCCGGGTTCCACACATAACGGACATTCCTGTCGGCACTAAAAAGGAAGGCATCCCATTCATCAGCCATGGTTAATGCAGAGCTGTCGAAAAATTGAAGTTGATATTGAACGTCGACATAAAACCCGGAAGTGTCTGGATCATAAATATTTACATGATTTTGTGTGGTGACTGCCCCATCGACGGAATAAAAGACCATCTGACTAAGCGACATCCATTGATGCATTTGGGTAATATATTGAAGATCAATGGTGATCAATTCGTCTGAAACCCTGTACCAGACCTCGTTGTATTGAGCATGACCCGTGCCATGCCCTGCCGGTTCATTGATAACAACCCAAACCGTGCTGGAAATTGGATCTTCAATGATGCGAAAATATTGACCATATGCACCATGGCCGGGTAAAATAATGCTTCCTTTGTATGTAACGGCCTCGGAATTACCCCAAAGGACAATGTAATGCCAGTTTATCCCTGTCTGTCCAAGCTCGAGAAGATAAATTTCATCATTGCCTTGTTGGAGGCTGTTCCGGTATAAATTAGCTTGAATCAGTTCATTGTTCGGATACAAATCCCTGTTAAATTCAATCTGCAAGGAAGATAAGACAGTGACAACCTCATCGGGGGTTTTACCGTTTACTTTCTCATAAAGCTCTGCCGGGACAAGAGGGGCAACCGATTGTTCCTGCACTTCATTGCCAGCGGCATTGTTTTGATCGGCTGCTGGCTTTGCATTGGGCTTCCATTGGTAGCTGAAAAGAAGAACACATATTAAGAATGCGGCAGAAATAATAATAACCCGGCTTTTGGACATTTTATGTTCGCTCCTGAATTTTCTTTGTTACTATTATAGCACGTCTGCCCCGGATCGAACATCAGAATAAAAAATAAAAGCTTATAGAAAAAATCTTCGATCAATCACTAAACCACGGCATGTGGTTTGCTTCGCCTTGTGTTTGCCCACCCAGCGCAGCTTAAAACAACTGTTCAATGTACTTCTGTATCATGTCGAAAGGTTTCTGCCTCGGAAGGTCAGCAGCGGCTGACGCTCACTTTTTTTCCGCTGATGAACTTGTATAATTATACTCAGCGTTCATACTGTATTAGGTCACGGATCGTGTCGTGATGCGAGGAAAAACAGTGAAATAATCTGGTGAGATGAAATCTATGGTTGAGGACTAAAGGTTAAGTTAACATTACTATATATGCACCGTAAACATTCTTGTATGTTATAGAAATAATATATAATAATATTAAAATTACAACCACTGCAAAAAGGCAAACAGTGATAGGAACAAAATCAGCCGCCATCGCTGCGGTAATGGTTTCTGTTTAGTCCTGGCAGGCTCTGAAGGGCAGGGTTAACAGGTGAGGATGTTTTTTGTATGAGTAGCATCAAAAAGTATGTCGCTGAGTTTATTGGTACATTCGTTCTTGTTCTGATCGCTTGTGGGGTCGCTGCTGTGACCGGTTGCAATGGGGAAGCCAATGCATCATACGTTTTAACAGCTCTGGCGTTTGGAGGGGTCATTGTCGCAATGGCTTATTCCATCGGTAATGTTTCAGGCTGTCATATTAACCCTGCTGTTTCCATCGCTGTTTGGATGAATAAAGGAATGACAACAACAGACTTTATCGGTTATGTCACCGCGCAGTTTCTCGGTGCTATCGCCGGTGCTGTAGTTTTAATGGGTCTTATCGGCACAGAACTGGGGCTTGGCGCAAACGGCCTGTTTGATGCAAGTATTGGAAAGTCCCTGCTTGTGGAGAACATTCTAACCTTCATTTTCGTTCTTGCCGTGCTTGGAGCAACCAGTAAAACAGAAAACAGTAAGGTTGCCGGTTTGGTCATAGGTGGTTCACTCACACTCGTACACCTGTTTGGTATCTATTTCACCGGAACCAGTGTGAATCCTGCACGTTCATTCGGTCCTGCCTTAATGCTGGGCGGTGATGCTCTTGCCAATGTATGGGTATTCATAGCAGGTCCCTTTGCTGGGGGTGTTGAAGCAGCTATCGTCTGGAAACTGCTGAATAAATCCAGGAAAGCATAAAAAGAAATTTGAAAAGGAGATAACGCAAATGATTTTGACTATTATCGTCACAATACTTGTAGGAGCTCTTGTCGGTTGGCTGGCTGGAAAGCTCATGGGTTACAAGGGTAGTTTCTGGCGTAATTGTCTGTTGGGTATTGCCGGGTCCTTTGTTGGCTTGTTACTTGCATCACTCATCGGCATTTCAGCCAAGGCGCTCAGTCTGGGCGGCATCATCATTTCCGTTCTTGGTGCTTGCCTTGTGATTTGGATAGTACGTAAATTAAGCGACAAGAAATAGAAGCACAGACGATGGGATTACAATTACAACTTAGCCAGTCAATCATTATTTTTGAAAAGAGTAAAGAAAAGCCTTGAAAACATAGTGTTTCAAGGCTTTTACTTGGTGA
>JAAYJG010000144.1 GCA_012523055.1 Ruminiclostridium sp.
AAATCGGCCTCGGTTTGTTGGATGATCTGTTCGAACCATTTGGATCGGTGGCTCATTTCCATAACGGACATGCCGCTGCCGTGCCAGTTCAACATCTCGTCCCTGGCGATCTCCAGGACTTCTTCAGGCAATACTGAAGGCCCGGAAGAGAAGTTAAAAACTCTGTTCATTTTCATCCTCCTGAAGGCTTTATCTATCTGTTTAAGCCTTTAATATTCTATCATTCCAAGCCTGCATTGTCTATAATTCTGCAAAGAGCGAACAAATTCCCTGTATAGTGGTTACTATTCAGAGATAAACAGGCAGAGCCTGCTTAAATGAAGGATCTTCGCATTACTACTGAAGATATCCTTCGCTATGCTCAGGATGACATCGCCGCGCTCAGGATAAAAGACATATCTGTGAACAGTCTCCTAGGACCCGGGTATCGCCAAATGACATAAAACCTTGGCAGGTTTCACAGGAGTAACTTATTGATGGAACTTATTAAGTTTGTTAACGTCAAATGCATTGTGGCCGATCTATATTAAAGCAGAGGTTTAAGCATCCGGTGAGATTTCGTGGTAAGAACCTGTGTAACAAGAAGCAGTGGCCTCACCCCGAAAACAAACTGAGCGTGACCCTTCTTGACACAATACAGAAGCCGCGTAAAAAGAAGTTACATAAACAGGCAATACATTTTTGAAGTATAAAAGGAGGAGGATTGGTTATGAAGAGAATCATCGCAATTGCAGTGGCAGTGGCTATTGTCGCCACAGTTTTATGGATAGTGAATCCATTTACGCCGGTGTACGCTGAGGAGTACAGAAGCGGCTTTCTGCTGACCCCGGTCAGTTATGATGCCACGGGCATTTATGCCGATACGGGGTTCATTCTGAAATCTGAAAAAAGTTATACTCTGGAACAAATGAAGGAAATGCTTCGCATGTTGGGGGACAACACCCTGGAGATCACTCAGAACCAGCAGAAGCATTTTGTCATCACCCCGCAAAAGAAGCTGAACACCAACAGCCTGTATACATTTGTTTTAACCACACCCGATCAGGAAACCGTGTCCTGGACCTTCCAGACACGCCGGGATTTTTCGATTCTGGGCACATTGCCCGCCGATCAGTCCAATTATGTGCCGGTAAACTCCGGTATTGAGATTTATTTCAGCCACACGGGTTTTGAAGACCCGGGTAAATATTTTCAGATTACACCAAAGGTTGAAGGCCGTTTTGAGAGGAACGGCTACATGGCTGTTTTCATTCCAAAGCAGCTCGAACCTGGCACCCTGTATACGGTCACTGTTCGAAACGGACTTGGGCTGAAGGAAACCGACCTGAAGCTTCCCGAGGATTATGTGTTTTCCTTCGAAACTGAGCCCGAGCAGAACGGGCGTACAGAACAAAAAGGCAGCCTGTATTTTCAGAGCATGCTGATGGAATTTGGCACCGGTGAAGTGCCTGTGATCCCCATCGGTGTTTATTCTGCAAACTACCAGGATACCGAAGCGGTTGTTAAAACAACCGTATACCAATTTAAAAATATTAATGATTTCCTGAAGACACTGCAATCCAAATACGAAACACCTTCCTGGGCGTATTACAGCCAGCAGAACAATCTGATCTCCAAAGAGGGGCTATCCACTGTATCTTCTTTCGAACAAACCTTCGATATGACAAAATGGCAGCAGAAATATCTTGCTTTGCCTGAAGAGCTGGAAAACGGTTTCTATCTGATTGAAAGCACTTATAACGACTTAACCGCACAGGTTCTGGTTCAATCCACCGACCTGGCCGCTTACTTTACGGCAAGCGACACAAAAACTCTTTTCTGGGTGAACAACCTGAAAACCGGAAAAGCCGAACGCTCCGCGACGGTTTATGATGCAAGCAACAGCAAAAACTATACAGCCGATGCATACGGTACCGTCACCTTTGACACTGTGCCGGCAGATCCGCAAAGCGATAAGCTG
>JAAYJG010000145.1 GCA_012523055.1 Ruminiclostridium sp.
CATCAGCAGGCATTTCGGTATCTTTTCTTCTCTTTTGATTCAATACCTTTTCAATAAAAATATCAACGATCACAGGGTCAAACTGCGTACCGGCATTTTTTCTTAATTCCTCCAACGCCGCTTCCTTCGAAATGCTTTACGAGTGTACTCACTAGAGGGCTCTCCCAGGAAGGATAGCCTTATCGCCGGAATGCGCCGCAAGCCTAGGCCTGCTAGATACGGGCACTGAAACGCCTCGTGCACGAAAAACATCAATGATTTTACTCTTTCTATAATCTGCCCAGGGTCCTTTTCAAAAACTCTCTGGTGCGCTCCTGTGTGGGCTGGTTGAAAATCTGCTCCGGGTGGCCCTCCTCCACAATAACCCCTTTATCCATAAACACCACCCGGTCGGCCACATCCCTGGCAAACCCCATTTCATGGGTAACAACCAGCATCGTCTGGCCGGATTCAGCCAGCTTCTTCATGACCACCAGAACCTCTCCGACCATTTCCGGGTCCAGTGCCGAAGTGGGCTCGTCAAACAGCATCACATCCGGATCCATCGAAAGTGCCCGGGCAATGGCAACGCGCTGCTTCTGCCCGCCAGACAGCTGCTTTGGTTTTGCGAGGATGTATTGTTCCATCCCGACCAGGGTCAGATACTTCATCGCTATCTGCTCGGCCTCCTCCCTGGAGCGTTTCAGAACCTTCACCTGCCCGACAACGCAATTTGAAAGGACATTATGATTGTTAAACAGGTTGAACTGCTGAAAAACCATCCCCAGCTTGGTGCGGTATGCCCTGGTATCGTGTTGATCATCAAGAATACTTTCACCCTTGAAAATGATTTGGCCGCCCGTTGGTTTTTCAAGAAGATTGACGCAGCGCAGCAACGTTGATTTGCCAGAACCGGATGAGCCGATAATGCAAACCACTTCTCCCCTGGCCACCGAAAAATTTATATCCTTTAGTACTTCATTTGTACCAAAAGACTTTTGCAGGTGTTGTATGTTAATAATTTTATCCATACCCGCCTCCCTCATCTGCTCGTGTTATTATCCGGAAGACGCTCGTCCACAAGCTTTGGTACTTGCATCTGGTTTGCATACAGCGTGAAATTTTCCGGTCCGTCCAGCTTCTTTTCAATGAAGCGCAGAATTCTTGTTACGGTAAAGGTCATCACAAAATACAGAACACAGGCCACAAAAAATGACTCAAAATATCTGAAATTATTGCCCGCAACGGATTTCGTCTGAAAGAACAGCTCGGTTACGGAGATCACATTTAAAACGGAAGTGTCCTTGATATTGATCACAAATTCATTGCCGGTTGCCGGCAGGATATTTCGAATCGCCTGAGGCAGGATCACATTAATCATGGTTTGCAGGTGGCTCATACCCACAGCCTGGGCTGCCTCAAACTGGCCCTTGTCGATGGAAATAATCCCGCCGCGGACAATTTCGGACATATAAGCCCCAGTGTTCACCGAAACAATCAGAATGGCAGCGGCAAAACGATCCATATCCCAGTTCAGCGCCTGGGCCGCTCCGTAATAGATCACCATGGCCTGAACAATCATCGGTGTGCCCCGGAAGATTTCGATATAAACCGAAAGCAGTGCATTCGCTGTTTTTAGCAGTGCTTTTTTGATGCCCCTTTCAGGTACGGGAACCGTACGGATGATTCCAACCAACAGGCCGATGATGAAGCCCAGAATGGTTCCGACGATTGAAATCAGCAGCGTCATCCCGGCCCCGCGCAGAAACATTGGCCAATATTTTGAAACGATTTTTGTTATCCACTCAATGCTCATCTTATCCCCCGAATGTTATCTTGTGTCTGCTTATCTTACGTAGCACCCCGTTATATCCTTCCCGCAGAAGCATAAAAAACCCAGGATCGCTTAATGATACTCAACCGAACCAAAAGGTTTCCTGCGTAAAATCCAGCGATGTAAAACCTCATAATGATTTACTCGAATATCTTCACAATAAGTTTGTGTAATCTTAAAAAAGCAGAAACCGGCTGCAGGCTCTGCAGTCGGTTTCATTTGTTCGTCAATCTGCTGCAGGTTGGTTCTTGATCGCGGCATCCATAATGGTTGTCTGATCGTCGATGGATATACCTGCCAGAATTTTATTGATCTTTTCAGTCAGCGGGCTGTTTTTTGCCAGGCCCACCGCGATTGCGGTATCATCATCGGAGGTCTCAAACCCGTCGGTGAATTCCACCATTTTAAAGTTGGAATTTGCAGCCTGCGCACTCACCCCTTCGGGGCGCTCAGATACATATCCGTCAATAATACCCGATTCCAGTGCAACACGCATGGCCGGGAAATTATCCATCGGCGGCTGTATGTCCACACCCTCGATCTGGTCGATGACTGTATAATGGAAGGTGTTCAACTGCGCTGTAATCTTTGCTCCGCTGAAGTCATGAATGGATTTGGCATCCACGAAGGCCCCGCCGTTCTTCACCACCATGACCAGGTTGGACTTGTAATAATTGTCTGAAAAATCGATGGTTTCCTTGCGTTCAGCCGTAGGGGACATGCCGGCGATGATGGCGTCAATCTTGCCCGAGGTTAAAGCCGGAGTAAGACCATCCCATTCGGTTTTTACAATAACCAATTCCTTTTTAAGACCGGCAGCAATGATCTTGGCGATTTCCACATCATATCCGCCCGCATATTCAGCACTGCCTTCAATTTTGACCGCACCCTTTGAATCGTCCATTTGTGTCCAGTTAAAAGGAGCATATCCGGCTTCCAGGCCGACTCTGAACTTGCCGTCATCCTTTTTTCCGCATGCAGACAGCAACATCACCGCGATCAACGTGAGCATGACTAAAATAAGCACTTTCCTTTTCATTTATACTCTACCCCCTTTTAAATCTTGAACATGTCTTCTTTTTTCTATTTTCACTTTACAGCACTGGTTAATATATGTCAACAACCACTGTTTATAACG
>JAAYJG010000146.1 GCA_012523055.1 Ruminiclostridium sp.
ATATTATCTTGTCTGCCTTAAAGCATCCTATGGCCAGTGTCAGAAAAACGGCAGCAGGGTTCCTTGCAGACCTGGCATCAGACGATGATATCGTACAGGAAATCGAAAACCTGTCCCAGGATTGCCGTCAATTGTTGCTGCGCAATATTCGAAAGCTAAACCGAAGGCCATTGGCAGAACGACTGATCCCCCTGGTATATTCACGGTGGGGCGCGCATGATGCCGCACTTCTGCTACCTTCATGCAGTAAAGAAACCATTGAAAAATATCTTCCGGACATCGGGCACACCATTGTGAACTGGCATGTGCTGGCGTACAGAAACCTTGAGGTTGTGGCAGACTACTTCAAGAGTTCATTGGAGAAAGCACCGCTGATGCACAAAAGCTCTGTTTGGTCCAGGTTCTCAACTGCAATTCGCATTCTGTGCACTGAGAAACCAGATTTTATTTTGGATTGTGCGATAAATATTGGCCCTAAGGATACAATTCATCCTTCATTGGAAGAAAACCTGGGGATTCTGGTACACAAATGCCCTGACAAGGTTTTTGATTTGTTGGCCCAAAACGGGCTGCGAAAAAGGCGACTGTTAAGAGAATTACCCAATGCCCTAAATGACATACGATACTTATCAAAGGACCAGTGGATTGGGTTGGGCACAATGATTACAGAACAACCTGAATGTATGGAGAGATTTTTCCAAAACGGGCCGCGAAAAGATCCGCTGTTAATAGAATTGCCACGTACCTTATTAAGAAACATACGGTGTTTATCGAAGGACCAGTGGATTGGGCTGGGTAGACTGATTGCCGAGAAACCTGAACATGTTGCGAAGCTTCTTCACTACATTGCTCCATCCGAAAGAGGAGATGTTTTTGAGGGCATATATGAAAAAGAAGCCCGGAAAGCTATCATTTTCCCTGGGGCCTTATTAAATGAGTTGCCGCATGCTTTACGTGAAAGTGAAGCGGTTCGCATGCTTGGTCTTCGCCAAGTTCGTGAAAGCCGGGAAAGAATCCGTGAGATTACTTCATTTCGTGATATTGATAACTCCAGAGAGTTGTTGCAACAAGCAGCCCGCTCATCAAATGCGGATGAAAGAATGCAGGCTCTTTCATGTCTTATACGTAGTACAGCGTTGTCACGGTGTGGCGTTGATGAAACCTTGATGTTCCTGTGCCGCATCAAAAACGAACAAGATCCTGTAAGAAGTGCGGTTTTTACAGAGCTCGCCAAATACAATGCGTCCATTTATACCGACAAGCATATCAAAGAGCTTACCTTGCTGGTGGACAGCGTGGTTGATGCCAGAGATACTTCCCACACAACCAGGTATGCCGTACAGCAGCTTGCCTTTGCAGTGATGATTCAAAACGTGTCAAACCCGGGCGGTGAACTATTTCAATTTTCACTGGAGACAACGAAGAAATTAACAAAACAGATGGGACAATTGGTGTTCCCTTCACTGGAAAAGAACATCCCCCATGGTTTGGAAAAATTAGTTTTTGATGCGATTTACCCGCTGGTCGCAAATTCGAACAAACGTGAAAACTACAATGTGGTTATCGCATTGGCAGCAGCAATGGGCAAACGAGGCCACCATATAGCACAGCTTCAGGATTTGCTGGAGGAAGCAATCGCGGCGAAACCGCAGTATATAGCCACCCAGGCTGTAAGGTACTGGCTTGAGCCGAAAGAAACCCGTGACGAAAGGGTAAGGAGATTACTCTCTCGTGATAAATCATATATCACGATTCCAGCAGTGTTTATGCATTTACATTTGCGACGTCAGGAATGGCTGGATCCGTATATCTGCGGAGATATCATCCGGGGGCACTTCTTAACTGGTAAAACAATTTATTTATTACCGGCTGTGAATGGTTTTCAAAGATGGCTGCCCCG
>JAAYJG010000013.1 GCA_012523055.1 Ruminiclostridium sp.
AGAAGAGCTGGAGCACAAGCTTCCCGGTACCCTGAAACGCCAAATCGCAAACGGCAATGTGAATTTCTATACCATCAACGCAACCGGCATTGCCAACGAAATTGGTCTTGGCAACCGCATCAACATGATCATGCAGGCTGCATTCTTCAAGCTTGCCGATGTTATTCCGGTTGATGAAGCCGTGAAATACCTGAAAGACTCCATCGTGAAGTCCTATGGCAAAAAGGGCGAGAAGATCATTCAGATGAACTACAAGGCAGTTGATCAGGGCATTGACGCATTGAAAAAGGTCAATGTTCCAGAAAACTGGAAGAACGCCGACGATGAAACGAAGCAAGATACCAGAGACCTTCCCGATTTCATCAAAAACATCATGGTGCCCATGAACGCAATGAAGGGTGATGATCTTCCTGTCAGCGCATTTGCAGGCAGAGAAGACGGAACCTTCCCCAGCGGCACCTCGGCATATGAAAAACGCGGTATCGCTGTAAACATTCCGGAATGGCAAACCGACAACTGCATCCAATGTAATCAGTGCTCCTATGTATGTCCTCATGCAGCCATTCGTCCGTTTCTGTTGAACGATGCTGAAAAGGCCGCCGCTCCCGAAGCCTTTGTTACAAAACCGGCTCAGGGTGCCCAACTAAAGGGTCTGAACTATAAAATTCAAGTCAGTGCTCTGGACTGCACGGGCTGCGGTAACTGCGCGGATATTTGCCCGTCAAAGAATAAGGCATTGATCATGAAGCCCCTGGAATCTCAACTGCAGCAAATTGATAATTGGGAGTATGCAACTAAAAAGGTTTCCGTCAAGGATGACCTGATGCCCCTTACAACCATCAAGGGCAGCCAGTTCTCACAGCCACTGATCGAATTCTCCGGTGCTTGCGCAGGCTGCGGTGAGCCACCTTATATCAAGGTCGTCACCCAGCTGTTCGGTGACAGAATGGTTATCGCCAATGCTACAGGATGCTCCTCCATCTGGGGCGGTTCCGCACCGGCAACGGTATACACCAAAAACAAGGACGGCAAGGGCCCCGCATGGGCAAACTCGCTGTTTGAAGACAACGCTGAATATGGCTACGGCATGGCCGTGGCGATTCGCCATAACCGTGACTCCATTGAGGACAACATGAAGGCACTGTTGGATTTGGATATTCCCACTGCTTTGAAGGATGCATTCAACAACTGGATCGCCGGCAGGGAAGATGCTGAAGCCTCCAAGAAGGCATCTGCCGATGTACTTGCCGCTATCGAAGCAAATTCGGTCAGTGCCGAAGCAAAAAAACTTGTAGATGCTATTTTGGGCAAAAAGGATTATCTTATCAAGAAATCAGTCTGGATCCTTGGCGGCGACGGCTGGGCTTACGATATCGGTTACGGCGGCCTGGATCATGTGCTGGCATCGGGTGAAAATGTGAATGTACTGGTATTTGATACCGAAGTATATTCCAACACCGGCGGTCAGTCCTCCAAGTCCACACCAACCGCAGCAGTGGCTAAATTTGCCGCATCGGGCAAAAAAGTGAAGAAAAAGGATTTGGGTATGATTGCCACTACCTATGGATATGTGTATGTCGCACAGGTTGCCATGGGTGCTGACAAGAACCAGCTCCTCAAAGCCATTATCGAGGCTGAAAAGTATGATGGCCCGTCGCTCATCATCGCCTATGCACCGTGTATCAACCATGGCATCCGCGAAGGAATGGGACGCACCCAGGCCAGAACCAAGCAGGCTGTTGATTCAGGCTACTGGCATATGTGGCGTTTTAATCCGGATTTGAAGAAGGAAGGGAAGAACCCGTTCACGCTTGATTCCAAGGAACCCACGGAAGACTTCCAGAAGTTCCTGGATGGTGAAGTCCGTTACACCTCCCTGAAGAAAACCTTCCCGGATATCGCCGACGAGCTGTTCTCCAAGGCACAGCAGGATGCGAAATCCAGATACGAAGGCTATAAAAAAATGGCTGAGTAACAAAGTTTTAATGAGCCCCCGGTTGACAAAACCGGGGGTTTTTGTATACTTATTAGTGATGGCTTATCAAACCTTCTGCTGAATGTATAATGTGCAGAATACGGAAATAGAAAGGAAACCAAATGAATTCTAATAGAAACCCAAAGCTTATGTTTATCATTTTAGGGGCTATTGTTGTCATTGGTATAGGTATTATAGCACTTCTCAGTATGCATGAGGAACCTGCTGCAGTCCTTGCAGAAGGGGCAAGCTACAATATTGAAAACGTATCTGCTGTACGTTACAAAATCACCGATGATACCGGAAATGTCATTGAACTGAAACGGGTCAATTCGTTAAACAACGCTATTTTTGAGGATAAGGAAGGCAGGCGCTATGTCTTTGTTTCCGGCTCTCCCTATAAGTTCGTTAAAATTGAATGAACGACAGGGGGTTCCCTGAAGTCTTGACCATCGGTTTGCCGCACTGAAGTTTTCCTGTTAATATCAATATCGTTCTGTCGCAGCCAGGCTGCCTGCCAGCAGGTGCCACTGTGATAAACAGAAAATCAAACTATTCTCAAAAGGCTTGTTTTAAGAGCAGGCTTTTTGAGAATAATCATATATGGGGGTGATTGCCCTGAAAAATCAATCTGTTGATTCCATGAATAATGTTCGCCCGGTTGGAAATAAAAGCAGACATAGTACGTTCATTTTTCACTGGGAGCTCATCCCGTTTTTTTTGATTGCCTTTGTCATTCCCGTCATCGTCCTTCGCATCCCTGTTGCATATAATTCTGAAATGCGCAGTTTGATTGCTACAGCAAAAGGATACGAGGATTATTTTCATTTCATTAAGGTGTGGGTGCTTTATGGGGCTTCCATCATGCTGTTTCTGGCATTTCTGTTGAAAAAAGCAGAACCCCTGCCCCGGCTCTTCGGTTTATTCATTCCTTACATCTTAATGATCATCGTCTCGGTATGCTTTTCAAAAACAATTGTTACTGCTGCTTTTGGTATGGCAGACCACTATGAGGGTGCTCTCACCCAGATTTGTTATGCGCTTATCTTCATTTTTTCCTTTTATTTTGCAGATAGTGAAGATAGAATCCTGATTGCTGTAAAACTCGTGTAGTGGGGGTCAGCGGTGGTTGCATTGGTCGGGTTGCTCCAGCTTGCAGGCAGCCCGTTGATCAACAGCCTGATACCCGGCGAAGGCATTCAATTTGCAGCAGTACAGGGAAAAGCGGATGTATCGGGTATAACCGCTACAATCGGCAACTCCAATTATACAGGCACCTACGCGGTGCTACTGATTCCTTTGTCGGTTCTGATGGTTTTGAGGGAGAAAAGGTTACCACATAAAATTTTATCGATGATCGTTTATTTTGGTTCTGCCATTTTTTTGTTGTTCGTCTCGCTGTCCAGAGCTGGATATATCAGCTTTCTGGCTGTTTGCCCGATGATGGTGATCTTCTTTTGGAAAAGCCTGAAAAAGCAGTTTCTGTGGGTGCTGGCCGCTTTGACATATGCCAGCTTTATTTTTATCGCCATAAACACAGCGACGCAGGGTATTCTGCTGAAAGAAGTTCAAAGCTTGAATCCATTCGCACAAAAGGTCAGCGAGGAGGCTCAGCTTGTCTTTCAGGACATTCGTTTGGATGAAGATACCGCGGTGATTGAAACGAATCAATGGACTTTAGCCGTCCAGAGGGAGTATCATGGCTTCCGTCTTGAGGATGAGGCAGGAAATCTGATTCCTTCTGTTTTTGATGAAAGCAGCCAGGGCCTGATACTGACAGAAAAGCCGTATCAAGAAATTCGCGCCTGGATACAGCGGAAGGATGAGGTTCAGTGGATCCTTCTTGAGATGGGCGGAAAGGACATTGAGTTTGTGCACACAGGGCAGAGTATGAAGGTGGTGGGCTTTAACAGTGTTCTGGCTGACATCGTGCCGGTTGAAACCTTTACGGGGATTCAAAACGAATCCTTTGCATCGGGACGCGGCTATATCTGGTCCAGATCCATTCCGCTGTTGAAAAACGCTTTATTGTGGGGGTATGGCCCGGACACCTTCGCATATATTTTCCCGCAGAACGACTTTGTCGGAAAATTGAATTACGGCAGCATTTGGGTTATCATCGGGAAGCCGCACAACTGGTACCTGCAGGTTGCCCTGGGTTCAGGCGTATTATCACTTGTTTGCCTTCTTGCGTTTTTTGGATGGTTCATCATAAAGAGCGTTTTACTACACTTGCGCTTTGATCAGGGGGAAAGAACACAGATGGCATTCGCTGTTCTTGCCAGTGTGATCGGATATCTGATCATCAGTGTTTTTAACGACAGTGTGGTGTCGGTATCGCCAATCCTATGGATGCTTTGTGGCTTTGGGGTCCGGCTTGAGCAGCCGATAGGAAAACACCATGTACTAAAACAATTTGCAAATGAAGCAATGTTGTTGCTATAATGAGTTAATATTAGAGGTGTTCGTTTTTGGACTGTAAGAGTATTGAGTGCCGTTTTCGGCAGAATAGAGGTTTTTATGAAGCTGATATCCTGGAATGTGAACGGAATCAGGGCTTGTATGGGAAAAGGCTTTATGGACTTTTTCAATCAGATGAATGCTGATATCTTCTGCATTCAGGAAACAAAGGTGCAGCAAGGTCAGATCAATCTCGAACTGGAAGGTTATTATCAATATTGGAACTATGCCGTGAAAAAGGGTTATTCGGGAACAGCACTTTTTTCGAGGCAAAAACCCCTTTCGGTAGTGGATGGCATCGGTTTGAATGTTCATGACAACGAAGGCAGGGTGATCACCGCCGAATATGAAGACTATTATGTGATAACAGTATACACCCCCAATGCCCAGCGCGAGCTTGCCCGGTTGGATTACCGGATGCAATGGGAAGACGATTTCCGCTCTTATGTTGCCAGGTTGGATCAGACCAAGCCAATCATTTTCTGCGGAGATTTAAATGTGGCGCATCAGGAGATCGACTTGAAAAACCCATCTTCCAACAGAGGCAATGCGGGTTTTTCCGATCAAGAGCGTGAAAAAATGACCATTATGCTGCAAAGCGGCTTTACCGACAGCTTCCGGTATCTGTACCCGGACAGGAAGGACGCATATACCTGGTGGTCTTACATGTTTAAAGCAAGGGAAAATAATGTGGGGTGGCGCATCGATTATTTCGTGGTGTCTGACAGAATACGCGACAAAATTCAGGATGCCATGATATACGCCGATGTCATGGGCTCAGATCATTGCCCCGTTGGGCTGGAGATTTCCATCTGACGAAATTGCCAGAATCTGTTCTACGAGGGTACACTCACCGGTCCTTGTTTAAATGAATCATTACCTGCGCACCGTTGGATGAATATGTGCGGGTAGTTATGGAGGAACTCACATTTTGTGTGAGTTCTTTTTTATGGGCTCACTCATATATGAGCATTCGCGTGCTGGAGTTATGGTTCCTGGGAGAACGTTCCGGTGGTGAGGCTATCCTTCCTGAGGGATTGGCCCTTCGTCACACTCCTTTGATATGCTCCCGGGCTTTACCTTTTTTGCTGCATTCGGCTTGTACTAATCAACGCCAAACAAGCATATGATGAACCAGAGCACTGTTGGGTTTTATGAACAGAGATAATCTTGGGGTTTGTACAAGCCTTATGAAACGGCGAAATTCATCCACGAATCATCCCATAAGGCATCAGGAGGCGTTGTTATGAATGCTGTAAAGGTTTTACCCAGTCATGCGGAAAACAGGAAAAGAGATTTGAGCCTGCCGGACAGGGAGGCCAAAAGAAGGCTTGAGATCTATGGAAAAAACAGGCTGGAACAAAAAAAGAAGAAGTCCTGGGTTGCGCTGTTGTTTTCACAGTTCACGGATTTTATGGTGTTGGTGCTTTTGGCGGCGACGGCCATATCCATGATCATGGGTGAGATCACCGAAGCGATGACGGTGTTGGCCATCGTTTTTATCAACGCTTTTTTGGGTTTCTATCAGGAACTGCATACGGAAAAAACCATGGAGGCATTGGAAAAACTGGCGGCACCTAAGGCGAAGGTGTTCAGGGACAATGAGTTGCGTGAGCTTCAGGCAGAAGAAATCGTCCCTGGGGATCTAATATTGCTGGAGGCCGGGGACAGAATTCCTGCGGATGGGTTTCTTGTGGAAGCCAATGATCTGCAGGTGGATGAATCCATGCTCACCGGGGAATCGATGCCCGTCGCAAAGCAGTTTTCACCCCAGGAAGTTGTATCGGAAACAGCCCCGGAAGCCTATAAAAAATCCTGTGTTTATATGGGATGCATTGCCACAGCCGGCACAGGCAAGGCCATCATCTCAAAAACCGGTATGGAAACTGAAATGGGAAAGATTGCCCACATGATCCTACAGGCGCAAAGTCAGGACACACCACTACAGAAGAAATTGGAAGTGCTTGGAAGCTATATTGTAACGGGCTGCTTCATCATTTGCTTGATCGTGGCACTCACTGGTATTATACGCGGCGAAGCAGTATTTACCATGCTGCTATCAGGGATTAGCCTGGCTGTTGCCGCTGTTCCCGAAGGTCTGCCCGCCGTTGTTACAATAGCGCTCGCACTGGGCGTTCAGCGCATGGTTAAGAGGAACGCTCTGGTCCGAAAGCTTCCCGCAGTGGAAACCCTGGGCTGTGCCACCGTGATCTGTTCGGACAAAACAGGAACCCTGACTGAAAACAAAATGCGGGTGGTCTCACTGTATTCAGGCAGATCAAAATACCAAATCCTCCACGGGAAAGGTATGGAAAAAGGCAAATTTACGCTGCATGGCAAGACAATCGTGCCTGCAAACATTTCCGGATTGAACTGGATGATGCTCACAGGTGTTCTATGCAGCAATGTGAATATGCAGGAGTTCTCAAGTGTATCACAGGAAATAACCGGAGATATATTCCTTGGTGACCCAACCGAGGTTGCTTTGGTTCAGGCAGCCCTGGAAGCAAGCTTCTACCCGTTGATGATTACGAAGGAATATAAAAGGCTTAAGGAAATTCCATTCGATTCAGACCGCAAAATGATGTCGGTGCTGTGCCAAATGCCATCCGGGGAAAGGGTAGTGTTTGCCAAAGGAGCCCCGGAGATTATCTTGCAAAAGTGTTCCACTGTAATGGTGGCGGACAGAGAAAGGCCTATGGAGGCTCATGACCTGCACAGAATCGAAAATGAAAACAACCTCATGGCCCATGATGCGCTCCGCGTAATCGGTATGGCAGTTCGCAGCCTGGGGAAAGGTTCGGACCTTCCCAAAAACCTGGAGCATAACCTCATGTTCGTTGGCCTGGCAGGTATGATGGATCCGCCCAGAAAAGAAGCCTATGATGCAGTTGAGCAATGCAGAATAGCCGGTATACGCCCGGTGATGATCACCGGTGATCATAAAGAAACAGCCCGTGCGGTAGCCAAAGCGCTGAAAATAATTGATGAAAACCAGGAGGTTCTTACCGGAAATGAAATGGAAAACCTGAACGATGTGGACTTGAAAAAACGCCTGAAGGATACGACTGTTTTCGCCAGGGTGCTGCCAAAGCACAAGCTGAGGCTTGTGAAGGCTTATAAGGAAGAGGGACATATTGTAGCGATGACGGGGGATGGTGTGAATGACGCTCCCGC
>JAAYJG010000147.1 GCA_012523055.1 Ruminiclostridium sp.
CTTGAAAAAGCGATTTCCGAAATGCTTGTATTGAAAGAGGAACAGCAAAAGATCCTTGCCTCTCTGGCGGATCAACGGGAAACCTTCGAGCAGGAGCTTAGCTATATCGAAACCATGTGGGACGAGAGCAAATACCTTTTTGGTAATATAATCAATTATTTTAACACCATTATTGCACGCGGAAACCTGCCGCTGGATCAACTGAATCTGCAGTTGGATTTCCCAAGAATCCGTGCTACCCTCACCGATGAGTTATTAAACGGGGTACTGACAAGTCAGCAGGATTTGCCCGCTATGTATTTCTACTTCCATCCGGAGAACATTGATGTAGAGGTTCCCGAAAAGCAACTGGCATTGAAATGTCACTTTGTCATTGAAGATAAAAGCTCAATCACCTTTATCATCGATCAAGGTACTTTCTATGGTATGCCACTTACCGAAAGCTCAATCAGTGAACTGTTGGAGAACGGTTCTCTGAAGCTTGATTTCAAGGAACTTATGGGCTCCATCATCGTAGATTCGGCGCAAACCTATGAAGGATATATGGAATTTGCGCTCGCACCGCTTGTGGAGGATTAGGAGGGCTTGATATGATTGACGCGAATGGAGTTTCATTGCAATACAGGGACGGAACGGTTGCGCTGAACAATGTTCAGTTAAAGGTAAACCGGGGTGAGTTTGTGTATATCACCGGCCCCAGCGGCTCGGGAAAGACAAGCCTTCTAAAACTGCTGATGGGGATAGAGATCCCTACCTCCGGTTATTTAAGTGTGCTGGGGCGGCAAATATCCCGAAGAACCCCGGGTAAAATTCGAAAAATGAGGCGGGAGATCGGGCCTGTGTTTCAGGAGTTCAAGCTGATACAGGGCAGGACCGCCATGGAAAACGTCATTACGGGGATGCGATTCCTGAATATTTCAACCCGTGAAATGAGGCAGGATGCCAAAAATGCCCTGGCTATAGTAGGTCTGGAACACAAAACCAATGCCCGTGTAGAAAATCTCTCCTGGGGAGAAGCCCAGCGAGTGGCCATTGCCAGGGCTGTTGCCCGCAGGCCCGCATTGATTCTGGCCGACGAACCTACAGGAAACCTGGATGTGGACAATGCGATAAATATTCTGCAATTGCTGGCGTCCTTCAAAGACAAGAATACCACGGTCATCGTCACCACCCATGCGACACACCTGATGGAATACCAGAAGGATGCAACGGTTGTCCATGTGGACAAGGGTAATATCACTGTAGAGCGGCGGGGTAATATGTTATGAGGTTATTTCGAAACATCGGTTATTTTTTCAAAGAAGCCGCAAAAGTCATCTGGATGAACAAGGTCTCCAACTTCTTTTCTCTTCTGGGTACTATCCTGGTGTTGTTCCTGTTCGGTCTGGTGGTATCGGGCTGGAGAATATCCGACCGGTTTGTAGAAATGCTTGAGAAGGAAGCTGAAATCAGTGCATATTTTGAAGACGATACCGGTGCGGCTGAAGCGACAGAGCTTATTACCGTCATCAAGACCATGGACGGGGTGTGGGATGCGAGGCTGGTCGGAACCGAAGCAGCCCGGCTTCGGATGGAAGAGGTTTTGGGTGATGAAGCCAACATCCTTGAGCTTTTTGATCAAAACCCCTTTGAGCCCTTTATTGAGGTTAGAATCGATTTAAACAAAATGGACAATGTCCTTGAACAGTTACGATATTTAAGGGGAATTGCCTATGTGCGGGACAACCGCGACATTCTGCAGCAGCTGCAGGACATTGCAAAGGTTCTTGGGGTTTTAATGTATCTGATGATTGCTGCGGTTGGTGTCACAACTATGGTGATCATCTCCCATATGGTGCGTCAGGCCATATATCAAAACAAGGATCATATCTATACTTTAAGGCTGCTCGGGGCACCAAACCGTTTTATCGGCTTCCCCTACCTGCTGGTTGGGATGAACCTGACCCTGCTGGGGGGATGCCTGGCGTCGCTGGCCATTGTTCTACTGCTGCGGGAGGCATATGGGCAGATGGGCGGCATTCTTCCGTTCATTCCGCTGCCGCCGCTGGATGATCTGGTAATGTGGCCGGTTATGACGATCATGGGGTTCAGCATTATCCTGGGGCTTTTTGGAAGCCTGGTGGGCATTTCAGCGGCAAACCGGGAAAAGCGCTCGTGATTGTATGAAGTGAATGTTATCACAAACTTGCAGATTGGCATTGAATTTGTGAAAGATACAACAACAAAGGAACCGGATATGGTGCTTGCGCAAACGGTAAAACAGATTGCTCTGCATAGGGGCCTGATCCTAGGCGAAGCAGGATACCGGATGAATGTGTTGAAAATAAAACCGTCGCTAATCATTACAGCAGAGGAAGTCGGTGAGGTTCTGTTCATATTTGAAGCAGCGGTTCAAGCGGCTTTACAGAAGGTTTATCCCCATGTATAAATATGATTTGGTGGAAAAGTATGCACAAAACCCCGAAGATCGGCTGGTACTTGCAAGGGTGCTTGACAAGATGGATGAAACCGCCCGGAAGAAAATACACAGCTGCACCCATTTTCTGAATGAAAACCAGGCCGCGCTGGCCGAGCTTGTGATAAAGTCACAGGGGAATGCTCCCCATTGCTTTTTTGGAGGCTATGAGGGGGCCCTTCGCAGGGTTTTGATGTTCTTCCCGGATTATAGCCCGCCGGTTGCACCGACTGATGAAGCTGCAAACCCGCTGGCTGTTCTGCGTTGCTTGTATTCAAAAGCGAATACGCCATCCCACAGAGACTTTCTGGGTGCTTTGATGGGCTGTGGTGTAAAACGGGAAACCATCGGGGACATTCTTGTGCGAGAGGGAAGCTGCGACATTATTGTGTTGAAGGAAGTACTGTCCTTCCTGACGTCGAACCTTGAATCTGCGGGCAGAACAAAGCTGAAGAATACGGTGGTAGCTCTGGATCAAATTCAGGTTCCTGAAGCTGAATTCAAGCTTTTGAAAGATACGGTTGCGTCGCTGCGGCTGGATAATCTTGTTTCAGCGGGCTTTTCCACCAGCAGGGAGAAAGCTTCAGAAGCCGTGAAAGCAGGCCGGGTGTTTCTGAACCATGTGGTTTGCACAAAAGCAGATAAGCCTGTGAATGAAGGAGATATGATTGCTGTTCGCGGAATGGGTAAATTTGAACTGCAGCAGGTGGGCGCATTGACGAAAAAAAAGCGTCTGCCGGTTATGATCAAAAAATTCGTTTAACGGTTTCAAACAAGAAGTCCCCGCCAAACGTGGATAAAAACACGTGATGCAGGTGGTGAGAGTAAGTCACAGTGTGCTCCTTAGGTTAGTATATAATTTTTGAAGGCAGGAAAGATGGCAATTGTATCCAGTTCTTGACACCTTTTTCTTGCAATGCTATGGTTAAGATAGATAAAGGGGGTAGAGAGATGAAGTTAAATTACCGGCGTACTTTTTTTATTGGCCTTGCTTTTTTATCGATCTGCGCGTTCTGGCAGCTTTATGAAATGATGGTTCCGCTTATTCTGTAGAATACCTTTGAAATCGAAGACCCCATGGCCGGTGCGATTATGGCCTTGGACAATGTTCTTGCTCTTGTCATGTTGCCCCTCTTTGGGACCCTTTCTGATAAAACTAAAACACCCTGGGGCAAACGAATGCCATTCATAGTGGGTGGCACAGCCGTGGCTGTCATTGCCATGGTCTTTATGCCCATTGGTGACAATATCAGAAACCTGACAATATTTCTGGCAGCCCTGTTCATTACGCTGGTCGCGATGAGTACATATCGCTCACCAGCAGTAGCCCTGATGCCTGATGTTACCCCCAAGCCGCTGCGTTCCAAGGCAAACGCCGTCATCAACCTGATGGGCGCTGTTGGAGGGGCCGTCACACTAGGACTGATTGCATTCTTGGTCAAGGATGTTGATAAACCCAACTACTTTCCGCTGTTTTCAATCATTGCCGCACTGATGGTCGTGGCAGTTTTGGTTTTGTTTCTGGTGATCAAAGAAAACAAGCTTATCGCTGAAATGAAAGCTCAGGATGGCCATCAGACACAGGAAGAAAATTCGGAAGAAAGTAAGGGGAAGATGGCCCCGGAGGTACGTAAAAGCTTAATCTTTATTCTGATGTCCATCTTTTTCTGGTTTTTTGCTTATAATGCCGTAACAACGGCTTTCTCAAAGTACGCACAGGACTTTTTAGGCATCAAGGGCGGTGGCTTCGCGGCAAATTTCCTTATCGCAACCGTTGCTGCCATCATATCTTACATTCCTATAGGGATGATTGCTTCCAGGGTTGGCCGCAGGAAAACCATCCTGGCCGGCATTGTAATGATGTTTGTATCCTTTGCCGCAGCTTCTTTTTTCACGGGTTACAGCCCATTATTGACAGTACTGTTGGTGATCATCGGCTCGGGCTGGGCAGCCATCAATGTGAATTCCTACCCTATGGTGGTGGAAATGTCAAAAGGCTCCGATGTAGGCAAGTATACAGGGTATTATTATACTTTTTCCATGACAGCACAGGTTTTAACACCGATCGTTTCTGGTGCCCTTCTCGAGCATGTCAGCTATCGCACGCTGTTTCCCTATGCGGCGTTTTTTATGGTGCTGGCCTTCTGCACCATGCTGATGGTTCGCCATGGCGACAGTAAGCCTGTCACACCGAAAGACAAGCTGGAAATGCTGGATGTTGGGGACTAACGCTATGATAATTGCAGGACTGTTCATTCTTCTTTTAGGGATATTGTTTATTTATTTGATTAAACCGAATGTAAAGCGTTTTACCGGGTTTCCGGTTCCCATGTTTGCTCACCGTGGGCTTCACGGGAAGGGTATACCGGAAAATTCCCTTGCAGCCTTCGCCAGGGCGAGGGAAAGCGAATTGGGAGTGGAGCTGGATGTACGGTTTACATCCGATAAAAAGCTGGTTGTGTTTCATGATGATAACCTGAAACGGCTGTGTGGTGTGGACATTCCGGTAGAATCCATCACATATGAGGAACTAAAGAATTACCGCTTGCTTGGTACCGATGAAGGTGTTCCCCTTTTTGAAGAAGTGCTGAACACCCTAAAGGGAATGCCCATCATTTGTGAAATCAAGTCATTGCCCGGAGAGAACGTAAATGAAATTTGTGAAGCGGTTTTAAGGCATATGAAAGCCTATAACAGCTTTATGTGCATTGAATCCTTTAACCCGTTTGTGGTACAGTGGTTTTCAAAAAACAGGCCCGATGTAATACGAGGGCAGCTTTCCATGAACTTTTTAAAGGAGCGGGAAGGCCTTGCATTTGTGAAAGCCTTTGTAATGACCCACCTATTTATCAATGTTCTGGGCAGACCCGATTTTATTGCATATCGTTTTACAGATGACTCTGCAGGTTTTTACCTGTGCCGAAAAATCTTCAACCCTGTTTGTGCGGCATGGACGGCCAGGGGGGAAAAGCAACAAGAACAAGCCAGGTTAAAATACAAAGCGATTATTTTTGAACAAGAGTGACAAAAAGACAACTCTGGACATAATTAGAGTATAAAAGCTGAAAGCCTGATTTCAACTATAACGTGTAGGACGGCAATATGGTGAAATGGAGGCTTAAGTATGCGTTATGAGAAATCATGCGGCCCTTTGATCATCCGAAAGTTCGGAGGGGTCATCAAGGTTCTTCTGGCCAATCACATGCAGGAAGGTTACTGGTCTTTCCCCAAGGGGGATTTCAGGGAGGATGAAACGGAGTTTGAGGCGGTTCTTCGCATAGCCGGTGAACAAACCGGAATGGAAGTAATTCTGGATACGGATTTTCGTTATGTGACCACCTATGCTCCAAAGAAATCGGTTACAAAAAACGTCATATATTATCTGGCGATCTCCGATAATAGTGAAGTGGCTGCACATCACGAAGATATTCAGCAAACCGAGTGGCTGACTTTTAAAGAGGCAGCAGGCAGGGTGATCTACAGCAGTGACCTTGACTTGCTGGAATCAGCTTCGAAATATATTCGTGTCAGGTATAAATAATGGAGAAGTGTTGAGTCCTACGCGCTTCATTTGCCAATGAAGCTGCGCATGCCTTGCCTTTTTACAATTCTCACGTTTTTCTGAACCCAGAGATCAGAATTTCCGGGGATATGGAGTGTTGCCGCCAGATATGATAGAATAGTAGCAATCGGGTATTCCAGAGGTATCAAATGAATAATCAGGTTCAGACAGTCAGGGGATTGACCGGCTTCCTTGTGAAGCTTTTTGTAAAAAAACCTGAAGATACAAAGAATGTAAAAGTGCGTGAACAGTACGGAAAATTAAGCAGCATCACGGGAATCGTAGTAAATCTGCTGTTGTTCGCGTCAAAATTTATCATAGGCACAATATCGGGCAGTATATCCATTGTGGGAGATTCGGTGAACAACCTTTCCGATGCCGGCTCGTCCATCATTTCTCTGATCAGCTTCAAATTATCCAACAAACCTGCCGATACCGGTCATCCCTTTGGTCATGCGAGGGTCGAGTATATTTCCTCCTCCATCATAGCGGTGATCATTTTGTTTATCGGCGTGGAGCTGATGAAAACATCGGTGAATAAAATGATCCGTCCTGAAGCGGTCGATTTTAATTTTATTATCATTTTGATCCTGGTTTTATCAATCTCAACGAAAGCCTGGCTTTATTTTTTCAACCGGAAGCTGGGACGGCGCATTGATTCCACCATACTACAGGCAACAGCCGCAGACAGCCTGTCCGATGTTCTGGCTACATCAGCGGTTCTTCTTTCAGGGATTATCAGCCGCATTACCGGTCTTATGCTCGATGGATGGATGGGGGCTGTGGTTGCGGTGCTGATCCTGCTGTCAGGAGTCAAGATTTTAAAGAAGACCATCAGCAGCATTTTGGGAGAAGCCCCTTCGGGAGATACCATACAGCAGATTGAGGAGTTTATCCAAAAATATGAAGGGGTACTGGGAATTCATGATCTGGTTGTTCATGATTATGGCCCCGCTCATTGCTTCGCTTCAGTTCATGTTGAGGTGGATTCAAATGTGGACATCCTGGTCAGCCACGATTTAATTGACAATATCGAGCGAGATATCGCGTTTGATATGGGCATTCACCTGGTCATTCATCTCGATCCGCTGGTAACCGACAACCCTTATGTGAATGAACTGCAGCGGTTAACAGAAGATGTGGTGAAAAACATTGATAATTCCTTATCCATTCACGATTTCAGGGTGGTAATAGGGTCTTCCCATAATAATCTTATTTTTGACGTGCTTGTGCCAGGCGAATGCAAACTGAGTGAGCATAGTATAGAAGAAAAAATTATCCAGGGAATCAAGGCACTGGACAGCAAGCTTTATGTAGTTCTCACTCTGGACAGATCCTATGTATCTTCTCCAAATCAGAAAATCATCAAGTAGGCTCTTTTTTATTGACGGGCTGCTGCTGCAAACATACAATGGCCTTTTCCAGCTGATGATCCCGTATCTCCAGGGTTTTCACCAAAAGACCGCATTCTTCCAGCTCAGAGGTGCTTCCATAATCAACAAAGCCCTACATGGCAAGGGCAAGCCGCTCGGCATTACGCATGGCGATCCGCTTTGGTAAAAGTTCTCCAGGGACAAGCGTAAAACAGGAAAGGTACCACATACTGAATAGAAACTACTGGAATAAAACTGTGGATTTTTATAGCATTTTTTCTACATTAAAAACTTCCTATCGAAGTGGATAGCATTTTCTGATATATGTGATATAATGGCAAAAAGCATCCGATGAGTTTTTAATCCGTATAGAGAGAAAAATCCAATTTCATTTTGTTTTTGTGTCTTAGTTACAGGGTAGTGGGGGCGTCATGAAAAAAAATGAAATGGTCAGTTCTGAGAATCCGAAAAAATTGATGGAACAGCTCAAATCCTGTTTCCCCGGCATTTTCATGGAAGTAGTCGATCAAAACGGGAAAATGAAGAAGGGGATCAACTTTGTTATGCTGCAACAGTTGCTTGGCATGGAGGGTTCTGATGAAGCCGAACGCTATGAATTCAGCTGGATTGGCAAAAAAGCCGCCCTTCTCGAAAGCAGTATTCCCTCTCAAAAAACATTAAAGCCTGTTATTCATGAAAGCAAGGATTGGGATACAACCAACAACCTTTATATTGAAGGTGACAATCTTGATGTCCTGAAGCTTTTACAGAAAAGCTATGCAAGCCAGGTGAAGATGATCTATATCGATCCGCCCTATAATACCGGGAATGACTTTATTTATAGGGATGATTATTCAATGAATGAGGTTGATTATGAAAAGCATCCCGATGTCAGGGCTGTGAATGAACAATCTCATCTCAGGTTTCATTCGTGCTGGTGCAGTATGATGTATCCCCGTCTGGTGCTGGCCAGAAACCTGATGACCGAAGATGGTATCATTTTTATCAGCATCGACGAATATGAGTTGGATAACCTGAAAAAGATATGCAACGAGGTTTTTGGTGAAAGCAATTTTATTACCATTATCGGTCTTGAAATTACAAAAACCCAGGGGATGAAGGTGAAATCCGCTAAAGAGGGCTCGATTGTTAAAAATTATGAATTTGTGCTGTGCTATGCAAAGAACACTACCAACAAAAAAATTGTGAAAAACATTCTTTTCGATAAAAATGATGGTTATGATCCCCATTTTTCATACTACATCGAAAAGCTGAATGGCAGGTTTGTTGTTCGCAGGCTTGTGGATGTGCTGAAGGAAAACCGGGAGATTTATGAGGAATTTAATAAATATCAGCTTGTTGGGGCTAACGGGAATATCAGCATAAGGGCAGTAGAAACCGCGATTTCCGTATCTGGAAGGGTTCGGGAATATTTGTACGGTACCATTTCAAAAAATGTTTACCAGGAAATGGCCTGCGCCATTACGATTCCACCCGAGGTTGAACAAAGGCTGTGTACTGAAAGGATCGTGGAACACAAAGGCTATCTTTTAACAAGATCCACCGGGGGTAAGCTCCGGCAGTTTGGTTCACTTGAGGAAACACTGAAGAAAAATGATGAGTACCAGAGCGAATACGGGCGGGTAACGATTCGCGGAAACCTTTGGAAGGGGTTTTATTCCGATATGATGAATGTGGCCAAGGAAGGCGAGGTAGAGTATAAGAACGGGAAAAAACCGGTGCGCCTGATCTATCAACTGGCCAAATGGATTGGTGTTGCACAGGATGATATTGTGATGGACTTTTTTTCCGGATCTGCGACAACGGCCCATGCCGTTATGGAGATAAACCTGCACGATTCGGGGAACAGAAGGTTTATCATGGTTCAGCTGAATGAAAACCTGGATGAAGCTTTGGAAGTAGCCACCGGTGAGAATCGAAGAATACTTCAAAAAACCATAGACACTCTCGACAGCCTCCATAAGCCTCATTATCTTTCTGAGCTTGGCAAGCACAGGATTTTGAAAACCGGGGATAGAATTACCGCAGCCTTGCAAAAGGAACAGACCAACAAGGGTATCACGGCAGACATAGGGAAAATCGACCTTGGCTTCAGGGTATTCAGGCTGGAAAATGCCAAAGCAGCAGGTGGAAACTGCAAAGATAAACAGGACAAGCACACTGCGACACAAGCTTTTCACTGTGAACAACAATCTGATTTGGATCTGTTTTTTGCCGCACTGCTGGAGTTTGGGCTGGAGCTTACAACGAATTATATTCAGGAAGAAATAGAAGGTTCAGTTGTTTTCAGGACA
>JAAYJG010000148.1 GCA_012523055.1 Ruminiclostridium sp.
TACAATGTATATATCAGAATGGGGTAACAATGTGATCAGAAAATTGACACAGGAATAATTAATCATTTATAAACTACAAATTTATGCAAAACATAAATAAATTTTTTCTGACCATCTGTTTGCTGTGCCTCTTACCGTTTATGGTTTCGGCACAACAGGCGTTTAATATGGGTGGCGTGGTAACCGATGACCAGGGTCCTTTGCCGGGAGTGAGCATATATCTAAAAGGGCGTACTACCGTAGGTACGGTGACCAATATGGATGGCACATTCAGAATCAGAGCATCAAAGGGCGATGTCATTGTATTTACATTTATCGGTTTTAATACTATTGAATATCTTGTAGATCAGGAAGATCAAAATATTAATGTTGAAATGACACCCACCACTACCGAAATTGATGAGGTGGTTGTTACGGCATTAGGTACCCAGCGAAAAATGAGCGTTGTGGGCGCTATTGCATCGGTGGATGTTCAGGAGTTGCAAACTCCGGCGACATCACTGTCAAATATGCTTGGCGGACGGGTTGCAGGTATGATTACCATGTTAGACAGCGGCGAACCGGGCAAAAACATTGCAGAATTCTGGGTGCGGGGTATCGGTACTTTCGGTGCAAGCAGTTCTGCATTGGTATTGATTGACGGGCTTGAAGGCAATCTGAACTCTATTGACCCTGCCGACGTAGAATCCTTTTCCATACTTAAAGACGCCTCGGCAACAGCTGTTTATGGTGTGCGCGGCGCCAACGGCGTTGTGCTGGTTACCACCAAGCGCGGGGTGAGCGGGAGGCTGAAAATTACAGCGAGAGCAAATTATACATTATCCAATTTGAATCGTATGCCTGAATATCTTGGCGCATATGATTATGCGAGCCTGGCAAACGAAGCAAGATCTGTGCGTGGAGAGGAAATTTTGTATAACTCTGCCGAAATGAAAATTATCCAACAACGCTTAGACCCCGATTTATATCCCAATGTGGATTGGCAAAAGGAAATTATGAAGCGAAACGGATTCCAGCAGACCTATTACATGAGCGCACAAGGAGGTGGCGACGTAGCACGTTACTTTGTGAGTCTTGGAGCTTCCGTTGAGGACGCAGCCTACAAGGTCGCTCCTGAAAACACCATACGCACGGCAGTAGGATACAATACCTACAGCTTCCGCATGAATCTGGATATAGATTTGACAAAAAGTACTACCATGTACTTTGGCACCGATGGTTTCATGTCCATGAGGGCAGAACCCGGTTATGCCGATACGGATGCCTTGTGGGGTACTCAGTCAACGCTGACACCAATCACAGTTCCAATAAGGTATTCAACCGGAGAACTGGCTGCTTACAGCGCGGGATTTGGAGGTTCGGGTATTTCTCCTTATGTAATGTTGAATTACTCCGGAAAACAAACCAGGCAAAACTATACCGGTAAGTCAACAATTGCCATAACACACGATTTCTCAAATTGGATAGAAAATCTGAGATTGAGAGTACAGGGAGCGTATGATAATCTTTCATGGAAAGATGAAAGACGATACGTTATGCCCGATTTGTTTCTGGCATCCGGACGCACTGTCTGGGGCGAATTGCAATTAACAAGGACACTGGATGCTGTTAGTCCTCAATATTCAAATAGTAAGCGTCAATCGCAGAAATTTCATTTTGAAAGTACGCTTACATGGGACAGGGTAATAGCAGTTGACCATCGACTAAGCGCTTTGGCTTATTACTATATGAGCGACGAGCAGGATACGCGCGATGCCGACAATGCTGCAGTAGGGCGTAGAGCACTGGAAGCTCTGCCCAAAAGATATCAGGGGCTTTCGAGCCGTATTACATACGGATTCAGGGATACTTACATGATTGATGTAAACTTTGGATACACAGGTTCAGAAAACTTTGAACCGGGCAAACAGTTCGGCTTTTTCCCCTCAGTGGCAGTTGGGTGGGTTCCCACAAATTATGAATGGGCAAAGAGTAATGTTGAATGGCTCAACTATCTGAAAATACGTGCTTCCTACGGAACGGTGGGCAGCGACCGTATAGCCGACTTCCGTTTCCCTTTTATGACCATTATTGCAGAAAACCAATCTGTGGGCTGGGGTAGCAATCTCAACGGAGTTTCTGAATCGCAGTTCGGCGCCAACAACCTGATGTGGGAACGCGCACTAAAATCCAATGTGGGTGTGGAGGGGCGCATGCTCAATGACCGGTTATCATTTGTGGTTGACTTTTTCAACGACAAGCGCGAGAGTATTTTCCAGCGTCGTCAAACTGTACCCGGTTATGTGGGTTTAGTCTGGTCTGCACGCCCATACGGTAACGTGGGGAGTATGCGCAGTTTCGGTACTGACGGAAATATCTCCTTTACACAGGACATCAACAGAGACATGAGTATTACCGTCAGGGGAAATTACACTTATTCGCAGAATGAAATTCTCTATTGGGAAGAGTTACCCACGCCATATCCTTACCAGAATCGCCAGGGATATCCGTACAATGCAATACGTGGTTACATTTCCACGGGACTGTTCGTTGACGAAGATGATATAGCAAACAGCGCCACACAATCTTTCGGAGGTTTCAAAGTGATGCCGGGCGACATTAAATACAAAGATGTCAACGGCGACGGCGTAATTAATTCCGACGATATGGTTTACCTGTCTGATCCTACCTATCCCCGTTTGATGTACGGTTTTGGTGGCGAAGCGAGATATAAAAACTTTACATTGGGTGTACTGTTCAAGGGAACCGGAAATACAACTTTCTATCATGTTGGTTATAACAGTGCTTATGGAGTTAACGGTGCAGGTTATGTACCTTTCAATGACGGACGCATCGGTAACGTGCTGACAATGGTCAACGATCCATCCAATCGTTGGGTGCCTATGGAGTATGCTTTGGAGAACGGCATTGATCCGGCTCTGGCAGAAAACCCGGATGCACGTTTCCCGCGGCTTTCTTATGGATACAATGCCAATAACTCACAGCTGTCAACATTCTGGAAAAACAATTCCCGATACCTTCGTCTTCAGGAAGTTACGCTCAACTATAATCTTAGAGCAAATTTCATCAAGCGGATAGGTTTGTCATCGGCTGATATACAATTTGTAGGTACAAACCTTCATGTTTGGGACAGGATTAAAGACTGGGATCCTGAACAGGGATACAGAAACGGACGCGCATATCCGATACCGGCAAGGTATGCTCTGCAATTTTATCTTAACTTTTAATAATGGGGAAAATGAAAATAATAAAAAAGCACATAATAATAATTTTAGCGTTTATGGCAACCCTTGCGGTGCCGTCTTGCAATTTTCTTGATGTTGCCGATAACTTTGAAGAGTCGTTTAAATGGGATTCCATTTTTATTAACAAAAGGAATTTGGAACGTTATGTATGGAATATTCCGACTCTGTTTCCGGATGAAGGGTATAAGTTCGATAAACTTGGTTCTTTTGCCTGCGACGAGGCTTTTTCGATAATGATTAGCGACTATACGGCGCTTGACTTCGTTCAGGGGCACATAACGCCAACCAATCTAAGAGCTTTTAATATCTGGAACAACATGTATATTGTTGTTCGCAAAGTGAATACTGTTCTTGCAAACATTGATAAAACGGCAGATCTGGTAGATGGCAGCAGGGAAAAGAACGAGCTGTTAGGCTATCTCTATTTCATGCGGGCTTATGCCTATTACAGGTTAGTGATGCATTACGGTCCCGTGGTGATTATTGGAGATGACGTATTGGAGACTAATGAAGAGACAGAGTACTATGATAGTGTCCGGGCAACGTTTGACGAGTCTGTTGATTATGTATGCGGTGAATTGGAGCGTGCAGCAGACCTTTTGCCACAGACAGTTTCAGCCAGCTTTTTCGGACGCCCTGTTTCCGGTTCTGCATTAGGGTTGAGTGCCCGTTTACGCCTGATTCAGGCAAGCCCGCTGTGGAACGGAGGGCTGGCAGCCCGAAGGACCTACGGATCATGGTTAAGATCAACCGACAGGGTAAACTACGTCTCGCAAACATACGACGAGAAAAAATGGGCTGATGCAGCAGCGGTTTGCAAGCGTATTATAGACTCCAATGTCTTTTCACTGCACACCATATCAAAACGTGCAGATAGCCCGGAATTGCCCGACAATGTCTCAAAACTTGATTTCCCTGACGGAGCCGGAGACATTGACGTGTTCAGATCACTTCACGATATGTTCAACGGAGAGTCACCGGTGATGCGTAATCCGGAATTTCTGTGGGCGCAAATGTCAGGCGGACTGGGAACTTATACGCGACACTCTTTCCCGTATGAAACATTTAACGGATATGCCACCGTTTCCGTGCCGCAAAAAATCATTGACGCATTTCGTATGGCAGACGGTCGTCCCATAAATAATTCAAGCGCTGAATATCCATACGAAACGGATGGTATATGGAATGGTCCGGCAGACGTAACCTTTTCCGGCTACACGCTGAAAACAAACGTTCACAAGATGTTTATCAACCGTGAGATGAGGTTCTATGTGGACATCGGATTCAGTGGCGCACACTGGCCTATGCTTTCCACATCAAATGATTCGAGAAGAAATGTTCAGTTTTGGTATAATGCATCGGGCAATGCAGGAAAAAATACAGTTCGCAATCTGCCCTACAACGTAAACACCACCGGCTATACGTTGAAAAAGTTCGTACATCCGGAAGATTCGTGGGGAGTACCCGGACAGGGAACAGAATACGAAAACTCCCGCAGAGTATCAAAAGCTTATCCCATTATTCGCTATGCAGAAATCCTGCTTGCTTATGTGGAAGCACTGAACAATCTGACCTCCTCACACAGCATTGTGGGCAGCGACGGCAAAACCTATACGCTTTCAAGGGATGTAAACGAAATGGGTAAGTATTTCAATATGGTTCGTTACAGGGCAGGATTACCGGGATTAACACCCGAAGAACTTGCTTCACCGGAGACGATGCAGGAATTGATTGAAACAGAACGGATGGTGGAATTACTTCACGAAAACGCACGCTTTTGGGATGTGCGCCGCTGGGGAAAATATGAAACTACTGAAAGGGAGTCAATTATGGGAATGGATATGGATGCTGACGGACTGGCTTTTTACAATGTAGTTCCGGTTAATCAGGTGGTTGCAAGAAACAGGGTAGTGGACAAAAAACTCATCCTTCTTCCCATCGAATTGAATGAGGTGAGAAAATCACCTTCTATGGATCAGAATCCCGGATACCAATATTAATTGAAAATAGAAAGTAATATGAAAATATCATTTAAATTATTGATTGCCGGCATCATTGCATTCGGCATTGCCGGTTGCGATAACGATGCAATTTATAAGGAAGAACACTACAAACCCCAGGTTTATCTTCTAAGCAGTGGTACGGAAAATGTTTTTATTGCGTCCTACTCGCTCAATGAAGAAGATCCGGTACAGTATGTTACCATCGGATGCGGGGGTTCAAACACCAACGAAAAGCCGATTGTAGTGAATCTTGAGCCAAATCCGGAAATGCTGGAGAGATACAACAGTTTGAATTATGATTACGAAAATCAATATGCCAAGCTGCTGCCTGAGTCCAGATATGAGATATCTTCTTATACCGTAACATTACCGGCTAAATCGGACTATCATTACGAAAGAATACCGGTGAAAGTCAGACCGGAAGGACTATCGCCCGATTCGGTTTATTTCATTCCGCTGAAAATTGTTAGTGTATCAGAATACGATGTGAATGAGGAGAAGCAGGATATACTTTTTCGGGTAGCAATTGAAAACGATTTTGCAACCCAGTATCCGGAAACCTATTATACCAAAAGCGGACAAATGACATCTCCTACTCTGGTATTGAGCGGAACCAAAACTGTACACCCATTAGGGAAAGACAAGATCCGGATGTTTATCGGCAACGAAGCCTTCACCGCTTTTACAACGCCTGAGGATATTGCCAGAAGCTCTGTTGTAGTTCAGATTCATGAAGATAACAGCGTCACGGTTTTGCCTTACGACAGTTCTTTAATGGAAGTGGAAATGCTTTCCAATCTGCCGGATTATAACCGCTACGATCCTGAATTGATGCAAGGATTGACCAAGCAGCGCGTATTTTGGCTGAACTATCAGGTTCGTCAAAGAAGCACCCCTACCGGTAATTTTGGCGCATGGAGGGAAGTAGAAGAGAGGTTGATACGTTTAGAAGATTAACAAATTAAAAATGAAATGAAATGACTAACAATAAGAATAATTTTCTATTTCAGGCAGCATATTTCACCATCTTTATTAGCTTTTTGATGCTCTCAGGTTGTGCTGAAGGTCCCGACAGAGATATTGAACACAATATTTTTGTCACCCATGCGGAATTAAATATGATTGAAGGCGACGAGGTTCAGATTACTGCAAGTCCTACAAGTCAATCTTTTTCCTGGGAAAGCAGCAACGCTGACGTAGCAACGGTCAGCTCAACCGGTTTGGTAAAAGCTGTGGCTGATGGTACATGTTTTATTTATGTAACCAGCAACGAAGGTTTAGACAGAACAATTCCAGTTGATGTTGTACAGTTTATCCCTCTTTCAGGAATTGAAGTATTCAATACTGCAAATCTCCTAACCGTAGAGACAATATCCGTTTTATTAGGACAGTCTATCAGCCTGGGAGCTAAAGCTATTCCTGAGAATTACAATGAAAGGGTATCCTCCGATGTAATTTGGGAGTCGAAAGACGAGAGTATTGTGATAATTGATGAGAATACCGGCGTTCTACAGGCTGTAAATTTCGGCAGCACTGAAATTGTAGTTTCCGCTGCAGAAAAGCCCGAAGTGCAAAAGGTTATTCCGATAGAAGTGCCAACCATTCCGATTACAGATATCATAGTGTCACCGTCTTCGCTGGATTTGATATTAGAGCAAACCGCTACTTTGTCAACATCCTTCCTGCCGACAAGCTACAGCGTTGAAGACGAGTCACTCGTATGGTCATCTTCCGATCCGTCAATTGTTGAGGTAACAGATGGTGTGGTTCAGGCGAACAGCCCGGGGCAAACTACCGTTAAAGTGTCTTTAAACAGTGATCCGACTGTGTTTACAGAGGTTTCGGTTTCCGTTGAATTTCCTTCTGTAATAGATATTTCGAAATTTAAAGGTACCGGGTTAAATGATAACCTCATTTACAAACAAGTCTATTTGGAAGAAAATGCTTCTATAGATGTTCAGGGTCTTTCCGACGAAGAAATTGCAGCAGCATACAACCGCGATTTTATGGAATGGAATCCTTCATCAAAAACCCTCAAATTTACCGGAGAGACTGGCCAGTGGGATGTTTACTACTCCCACAAGTATCAGTATTTTTGGATCAGACACGATGAGCGCGGCGGCAGTACAACGGACGTTTACTGGTTAAGAGGAATAGGCTTTACGCAAGCTCCTGTGTGGCATCCCGACCTTGTCGGAACTAGCGGGGGATATTGCTGGGCACTTGAAAAAATCAGATTCGCTGCATTTATGAAACCATTGGGTAATAACAGGTATCAGGCATCTGTTTACATTCCGTCAGCTGCCCAATCAGCCAGTTTTTGGATTACCATAAAACACAATCTCTGTGCATGGGCCAATCCACCGGGAACACCGTTACAATTTGTCGGACCTGCCGGATTTGCAGCTTCCAATACAGATATAAATGTCAGACCTGATGGCTTTACCGGAGGCTATTATCGGGTAACGCTTGATTTGAACACCAATCAACGAATTCTCGAAAAAATAGATTAACCAATTTTTCTCCTGCCGTGAAAATTTTCACGGCAGGAGATTTTTTTAATGGGCAGGAGCACTGTGTTGTACTTACACATAGATAACCCATAATTGTATGCTTTCAGCTGAAAGCCTTGAAGTCTGTTTCTGCAATTAAGAAGCTGTTCAATTTGACTACAGTATGTTTTTCCGCAATTTACTCTGCGCAAGAAACAATCCGCCAATGACCACCACAATGCCGACGATTTTCTGAACCCCGAGTTCTTCGTTCAGAACAAAAAATGAAAGTACTGCCACAAAAACCGGAATCAGATTCACAAAGGTGTTGGAGCGATTGACGCCAATATTTCGGATACTTTTGGTGAAAAGCATAAATGCAATGGTGGATGCAAAAACGGCAAGCAGCAGAATTGCCCTAAACGCCTGCGGATGAAACGGGGTAGCTAAAAACTCCTTCAGATCAAACATCAGCCAGAACGGTAGAAAGAAAAATATCCCGATAAAATTCTGATAGGCAATGATGGTGAAGGTGTTGTAGCGAAAAACCACTTTCCGAAGCATAACGGAATAGGCGATGGCAGAAAAAACGGCAAGAAACTCTAACGCGACTCCGGCGGGCGAAGCATCAAACCGAAAGGAGCCGTTCAATACCACTAACGCAACACCGATAAATGAGAGTGCGAAACCGGCAATATTTTTCCAGGTCACTTTCTCACGAAAAAAATACCACGCCGCAATGGGCGACAACAGCGGTATGGTTGCTACAATCACCGCGGCAACGGTCGAAGATACGTAGGTCAGTCCGTGGCTTTCACCCATAAAATAGAGAAAAGGCTCAAAAAAAGCCATCAGCAAAAAAAGCTTGAAATCCTTTAGAGACGGTTTTTGCAGTCGTTTTAATCCATGAGCAACAATGAAAACCAGCGCCGATGAAATAATCAGCCGGATAAAAATAATGCTGATGGGCTTGTAGGCAAGATTGGCGATTTTAAACCACACAAAGGAAAAGCCCCAAAAAAAGGCGGCACCAAATGCGGTTAAATAAGCTAATAATTCTTTGTTTTTCATGGAAATTGAAACAGGAGTGCAAAATTAA
>JAAYJG010000149.1 GCA_012523055.1 Ruminiclostridium sp.
ACTTCCCACCTCGGAATGGTGACCCATGAGGGACTCGAACCCTCGTTACCGCCGTGAAAGGGCGATGTCTTAACCACTTGACCAATGGGCCGCAATAGACCAACGAATTATATTTTAACTGCTGGCCTGTAAAAAGTCAAGCAAAAAATCTCGTTTGCATAATATGTTTACATACAACTGTTTACATGCATACGGTTCATTGAAAATGAACTGCAGCGGCGCTTTTTAGCTTTACCGCTCATGTAGCGGGTGGAGGGGCTGTGCTGACTGTAATTTAGCCCCTGCTTGTGATTCGGCATTCAATCATGTTTACGCTTTGTCTTATTCTCTGGCTTCCGTCTTGATCTTTCAGAAGGCTTCCCAGACTTTTTGCCTTTAGCCTTTACATGCTGCAGAACATGCTTATCAATTGGTCTTTTGCCCTTCCTGGCAGATTTTTCTTCATTGCTGTCACGGCTGCTCTCATAATGTTTTTTCCCTGCATTTTGAGGCTTTTGCCTAATATCATAGGGATCATCACCGTTTGCAAGCATAAAATCGATCTGCCTGTTTTCCGGGCTGGCGCGGGTAACAACGATCTCCACCGCATCCCCGATGCGATAGATGTTGCCGGTTCTTTCCCCAATGAGGCAGTATTGCTTTTCATCATAGCGATAATAATCATCGTCCATACTGCTGAGGCGTATAAGGCCTTCAATGGTGTTTTCCAGCTCAACAAACATTCCAAACGAAGTAATACCCGAAACAATGCCGGTGAAGGTCTCCATGACATGCTGCTGCATGTATTCGGCCTTTTTCAGGTCATCACAGTCCCTTTCCGCTTCTTCCGCATTTCTTTCCCTCTCGGAGCATTGCCGGGTAACCTCGGGAAGAATGGAGGCATAATGCTCGTTCCTTTGCTCGCTGAAATCACCATGAATATATTCCTTCATGATCCGGTGGATGATGAGGTCCGGATAGCGGCGGATCGGAGATGTAAAATGTGAATAGTAGCCGGCTGCCAGACCGAAATGCCACACATGCTCATCGCTGTATCTTGCTTTTTGCAAGCTTCTGAGCATCATTGTGCTGATCATTCTTTCCTGCGGCGTGCCCTTCACCTTCTCCAAAACATCCTGAAGAGCGCGTGGATGTACATTACCGCTGCCCTTGATCCTTTGCCCGAAGTTATACAGAAATGCGTTCAGGCTTTCAATCTTTTCCGGGTCCGGATCCTCATGAATGCGATAAACAAAAGGAATGTTGGCCCAGTAAAAATGCTCGGAAACCGTTTCATTGCAAAGCAACATGAACTCCTCGATGATCTTGTTGGCAATGGTCATGGGGTATCGTTTGATGTCAATGGGTTTGCCATTGTCATCGACAATGATCTTCGCTTCTTCGAAATCGAAATCGATGGCACCTCTAAGGCTTCTTTTCTTTCTGAGGATGAGTGCTAATTCTTTCATTTTCTCGAACATCGGAACCAATGGCCGATATTGTTCGATCAGTGCTTCATCCTTGTCTTCCAGTATCTGATAAACCTTTGTATAGGTCATCCGCTCATTGGTGTGAATGACGCTTTCAAATATTTCATGGCTGATCACACGCCCCAGGCTGTCGATATCCATCAGCACCGAGAAAGCAAGGCGATCCACCTGCGGGTTCAGACTGCAAATGCTGTTGGACAATTCCCGGGGCAGCATAGGGATGACTCTGTCGGGGAAATAAACACTGGTCCCGCGCTTCAAAGCTTCCTCGTCAAGTGCAGAGCCCTCCCGGACATAATGTGTCACATCCGCAATATGAACACCCAGACGGTATATTCCATCTTCCTTCATTTCAAGAGAAACAGCATCGTCCAAATCCCGGGCGTCTTCCCCATCGATGGTGACCATCGTAAGCTCTCTCAGGTCTCTTCTCCCCTCAAGCTCTTCAGCGGACAGTTCCTGAGGTACCGCCCCGGCTTCGCCTGTTACCTCATCCGGAAATTCCAATGGGAGGTTATAGGTGCGAATAATGGACATTACATCCACACCTGCCTGTTCAGCATCTCCCAGGATTTCAGTGATCCTTCCCTCGGCATTTCGCTCTTGTTCAGGATATCGCGTAATTTCAACAATAACCTTCTGATGAGGTAATGCGCCCATGGTTTTATCCATTGGCACGATGATATCTGGTCGTATTTTGCGGTGATCCGGGGTTACAAAGCCCAATGAACCGCTTCTTTCGAAAATGCCGACGATTTTATCGTTGGCGCGGTTCAGGATCTTAATTATTTCCCCTTCAGCCCGGCGGTTGCTTTCGGGGTACTTTGTAATTTTTGCCACAACCCTGTCGCCGTGCATAACACCATTGAGGTTATCCATTTGTATAAACAGATCTTCCTGATTGGGTTCATCGGAAATGACGAAGCCAAACCCGCGTTCATGTCCCTGAAACCTGCCAGCTACAAGGCCCATTCTCTCCGGCGCGCCATATTTGCCTTTTCGGGTTTTGAAGATCTGCCCCTCTGCCTCCATTTCATCCACCACCTGACGCAGTGCTTCCCGCTCCTCCTGGGGCACATCCAGAACTACCGCCAGCTCCTCATAAGACAACGGGTGATAGGATTTTTCATGAATAAACCCTTTTATTCTATCTTTTCTTTCTTCCATCAGCTTCATCTCAATTCCTTCGTAATAGCACAGAAGCAATTGCTCAGCAATTGCTTCCCATACATTCTTTTTCTCATTATTTTTTACTGTATGCCGCAAAATATACCTGAGAGCAACAAGACTACTTCGTTAGTTCATCGGAAATTTCTTGCAATGCCGACAGCCCCATTTCTATAAAAGCACCTAACGAAAGGCCAATATCTTCGCATGAGCTGATTTTTTCCCGGTCTATCTCTTGGCTTTTAAAGCTATAGTCATAAAACATGTCGGTTACATACTGCGGATCCATTTCGTCCAGTTTCTTTTCCGGAAGGGACAACATGCAGGCCTTGAGCAGGTCCGCAAGGGGGATTGCGCAGAACAATGCTTTGTCAATGCGCCTTCTTCGCTGTATGCCCAGCTTTGGATTATGTGCTTTGATGGCATAGATGATGGTAGGGTTCACATTCAGGCCTTCCAGTATTTCTGCACCGACCAGCCCCTTCCGCTGCAAGTCGCCATCCACCTTTTCCTGATCAATATTATGAAGCAGCCCCGCCAACCCCCATAATTCAATATCTTCCTGCAGATAAACTGCAAGTTTTCGCATGATTGCTTCAACGGCGAGACTGTTTTGAATCAGGCTTTTGTTCTCCAGCCTTACCGACAATTCTTCAAATGCTGTTTTCCTGTTCATATTTACCTCCAGAAATTTTCATATCCAGTATTATAATAGAGGTTCCTTTTTCCGAATATGAATGAATATTGCTTTCAGCCCCGTGGTAGCGCAAGTTATCTGTGCTATTTCATTATTCTGGACTTTCCAAACATTCCCATACGGATCCCCGCATGAAGAGAAATGATTCTTCGCATTCCGCATTTTCTGTTATATATATCGGGTTTCTGAATCAAGAAATTAATAATCTTCGGAATTGATTTTAGTAATCTGTCTTCAGAAAAGGCTAGTAGCCAATCTATGCAAACAAACAAAAAAATTTATGACAGACGTCGGAAAAAAAATCAGCCTTTAAAACATCTTCGTCTTTATGGATGTATTCTGAACAGCCGAGTGCTTGCACCATAATGAGATCCATGTTAAAATCAAGTGTGTGGCCAGTTCGCAATATCCTGGCCGGTCTGGAATTTTTCTTTTACTTTTCAGGCCAATCAAAACTACGGAGGTTACCATGAACAAAAAGGTTCTTTTTATCGTTCAGGCAGCGATCATTGCTGCGCTTTATACCGCATTAACCATGATTTTTCTGCCCATCAGCTTCGGCCACAACATTTTTCAAATCAGGTTTTCTGAAGTGCTTACAATCCTTCCGGCTTTCATTCCTGCATCCATTCCCGGTTTGTTTATTGGTTGTATTGTATCCAATTTGCTTGGAGGCTTTGGTCCCATTGATATCATATTTGGAAGCCTTGCGACGCTGCTTGCGGCATTGGCATCCCACGGCCTCAGAAAATACCCTGTTCTTGTCCCGCTGCCTCCGCTGGTGTTCAATGCGCTGATAGTAGGCACCTACTTGAAATATTTGTACTTGGTTGATGTGCCTCTTGCAGTTAGTATCGGGTGGGTTGCGCTGGGGCAATTTGTATCCTGTTATGTGCTTGGATTGCCACTGCTGATAATCCTGAGGAAAAAGAAGGTGTTTCCACAGGAATGATATCATCATTTTCCTATTTGAGGTTTTCCCATTTCTTATTGCTTGTTTTATCCTGTCATTCAAAGGGTAAAAATGAAAGACTGGATTTATGTTCTCTTGATTGAACTCAAGGAAACAGTAAATACGAAGAACTAAGTTTTCATTACAGTTACTTTCAACGAAAGCAATTAACAAGGCAGGTATTGTACATGCGATTGGTAGCCATTCAGGATATCTCCGGAGTAGAAATACTCGCACAACCAATTTATGATATAGACGGCCGTAAGCTTCTGAATCAGGGGATACGAATGAAACCCGCCTACATAGAAAGGCTTCATGAAAAGGGTATTTATAGTGTTTATGTGAACGATGCCGTATCGGAAGGAATAGAAATTGATGATTCTCTTTGTCTGGAAACCAGAATCCATGCAAAACAGGTGGTCAGTCAGGAGATGAACCGTTTTGCCAGGTCGAAGGAAATTCGGGTTCAGGAATTGGTCAAAATGGTGAATGAGCTTGTGGATGAATTGCTTTCATCCCGGAATGATTTAATCAATTTAAAGGATGTAAGGTTACAGGATGAATATATGTTCGCGCATTCAGTCAATGTCTGCGCACTTTCGATCATGCTGGCATCCAAAGTGGGTTACACCAAGGATAAGGTTAAAAGCATCGGCTTGGGAGCTCTTTTGCATGATTTTGGAAAGATCATCATCCCTCCCTCGTTGCTGCAGAAGGAATCAAACCTAAGCCCGGAAGAGGTGCTTGAGCTTAGAAAGCATACCCTTTATGGCTACAATATTTTAAAGGACGATCCCACTATCAACTCCACTGTGAAAATTGCCGTGCTGATGCATCATGAGAACCTTGACAGTTCAGGATACCCTTTGGGGCTATCCGGGGATAAAATACATTATTCCGCCCGCATTGTTGCTATCTGCAACCTTTTTGACAACATCATCAGCGACAAAAAGTTCAAAATGACCTTAAGCACTGCCGATGCTGTAGAGCAACTGTCCTGCTCTGTTGGAACCATTCTGGACAAATCATTCACGGACGATTTTCTTGGCATGATCCCCATTTTCCCAAAAGGAACGCTGGTGCTGCTAAGCAACGGCCTTATTGGAATTGTCATCGAAAATAACTCCAAAAGCCTTACCCGCCCTACTGTCAGGCTGTTATACAACCCGAAAAACAAAACCCGTTATGGGAAAAACTATATTGTGGATCTGATGAAAGAGCTATCCCTGAAAATTCTGCGTGAAATCCGTGTCCCATCCAGTGAGTTAAATGAATAAGCCAAGGGGCGGAGCCCAGGTACCTTGGCTTATTCTGACCAAAGAGGGACAGTTACCTTGGTTTTATTTGACCAAGGTAACTGTCCCTCTGACTTTCTCTGGCTTTGACCAAGGTACCTGAGCCCCGCCCCTTGGCTTACTGGCTTAGTATTTCATTCCAACTTTCAGCACTTCCATTTCTTCAGGGATCATGGAATGCTTCTTTGCAGGAAGGATCTCGAAGAGTGCCTTTTCAAAATTCTCCAGTGAGACAATCTGCCTTTCCGCGATCAGCTTGCCCAGCAGATAAATATTGGCATAGGCCTTATTCCCCATATCCGAGGCCATTTTGGAGGCTGGGATGAGGAAGGATTTGATGTCATCGCGACGGATATCTCTGTCAATAATAGAGCTGTCGATAATGACGATGCCGCCTTTCACAACCCAGCTTTCGAATTTGTCAAGAGATGGTTTGTTCATTACAATTAGAGCGTTGCAGCTGTTCAGAACCGGAGAGTCCACAGGGCTATCCGAAATAACAACGCTGCTGTTCGCCGTACCGCCGCGCATTTCAGGGCCATAGGAAGGAAGCCATGAAACCTGCTTCCCGTCATGCATGCCTGCCTGGGCCAAAAGCCTGCCGGCCGATAATATTCCCTGCCCGCCAAAACCAGCGAGGATTACTTCATGTGTCATTGCATCATACCTCCAAGTTTTCACCTTTGAATACGCCCGGGGGATAATGAGGGATCAGTTCATTGCTGATCCTGTTCAGGGATTCAACCGGACTTAACCCCCAGTTAGTCGGGCATGTGGACAACAGCTCTACCATGGAAAAGCCCTTCCCTGCCAGCTGAACCTTGAAGGCCTTTTTAATGGCTTCCTTTGCTTTTTTGATGTGCTTCACATCCTGCAACGACGCTCGCTCGATATAAGCGGGGCCATCGAGGGTTGCCAGCATTTCACTCACCCGAATCGGAAAGCCGTGTTGGTCTGCAATACGGCCATAGGGCGTGGTTGTGGAATACTGGTTCAGCAAGGTAGTTGGCGCCATTTGACCTGAGGTCATTCCGTAAATTGTATTGTTGATAAAGATCACAGTAATTTTTTCGCCCCTGGCTGCCGCGTGAACAATCTCCGCGGTACCGATGGCTGCCAAATCACCGTCCCCCTGATAGGTGAACACAACACTGTCCGGTTTGCTTCGCTTAACACCGGTTGCAACAGCCGGAGCACGGCCGTGCGGGGACTGGATCATATCACAGTTGAAATAGTCATAGCTGTTGTATGAACAACCGACAGAGGCTATTCCGATGGTTTTGCCCTCGATCCCCAGCTCGTCCAGCACTTCAGCTACAAGGCGGTGAGCAATGCCATGGGTACATCCGGGGCAATAATGCATGGATTTATCCTTTAAGGCTTTTGGTTTTTGAAAGATAATCGCCATAATATCAGTCCTTTCATCCTGCATGAGGTTTCAGGAGGGTTCCGCAGAACCCTTTGTTTCACTTTTTCATTCAGTTCAGACCGTCAGTAATAACCGCGGCTTATCCGAGTTGCTGCTTAATTTCTCTAAGCTTGGCAAGAATGTCATCCCTCACCGGAACCATTCCGCCCATACGGCCATGGAAATATACCGGTTTCCTGCCTTGAACGGCCAGCATGACGTCCTCGAGCATCTGTCCGGCGCTCATTTCAACCGTCAGGAAAGCTTTCGCCCTGTCCATCACCTTTTCAAAGGCCTGGGTTGGGAATGGCCATACGGTAATGGGCCGAACCAGACCAACCTTCATGCCTTCCTGCTTTGCAAGCTCGATGACGCTCTTTGCAATTCTGGCAACGGTGCCATAGGCTACGATGAACAGATCGGCATCTTCGGCATTGAACAGTTCATACCGGCATTCCTTTTCCGTAATAATCTTGTATTTATCCTGCAGGTTCTGGTTCATTTTCTCCAGAACCGCCGGGCTTAAGTGAATGGAGGTGATAATGTTCTGTTCGCGCTCAAAACCGTGACCAACAGTGGCCCAGGGGGTTTCTTGGCGTTCTATGGGTTCGCTGTCGCGGAACTCAACCACTTCCATCATCTGTCCCAGAATACCGTCACCCAGAATCATTGTGACCATGCGATAACGATCAGAAAGGTTAAAGGCTTCTACGGTAAGCTCATACAATTCCTGTACACTCGACGGCGCCAGTACAATCTGCCTGTAATCGCCGTGCCCGCCGCCCCTGGTGGCCTGGAAATAGTCGCTTTGAGCAGGCTGGATTCCGCCAAGGCCCGGCCCTCCGCGAACGATATTGACTACAACCGCCGGCACCTGGGAGCCAGCTATATAGGAAAGACCTTCCTGTTTCAGGCTGATTCCCGGACTGGAGGATGATGTTAAAACCCTTGTTCCGGTGCTGCCCGCGCCATAAACCATATTGATCGCGGCAACTTCACTTTCGG
>JAAYJG010000150.1 GCA_012523055.1 Ruminiclostridium sp.
GAAGCGGGCAGGATGAAATCATTGATAGTATTCTGTCTGGCAGGGATGTCCTGGGGATTATGCCAACGGGTGCCGGTAAGTCTATCTGTTATCAGGTCCCGGCTTTGATGCTGGATGGGTTAACACTTGTGATCTCTCCATTGATTTCACTGATGAAGGATCAGGTGAATGCATTAGTCCAATCAGGTATTAGTGCAGCGTATTTGAATAGTTCCTTATCTATAAGCCAGCAAAAAGAAGTATACCGTCGTGCTTTAAACAACGAATACCGAATAATATATGTAGCACCTGAACGTTTGCTAACAGATGATTTTCAGCAGTTTTCCCAAAATATTAAAATTGCCATGGTAACAGTTGATGAAGCACATTGTGCTTCTCAATGGGGACAAGATTTCAGACCACATTATCTGAAAATTGTTGAATTCATCATGAGCCTGCCATACCGCCCCATCGTCAGTGCATTTACAGCAACAGCGACAATAGAGGTTCGCGATGATATATTAAATATCCTTGGCTTGAATGATCCACTCATGATCATCACCGGGTTTGACCGCAAAAACCTCTATTTTGATGTTCGCAAACCCCAGAATAAGATTAAAGAGTTAATGAGCATTATAGAACAAAGACAGGACAAATGCGGAATTATCTACTGTTCAACAAGAAAAAATGTTGAAACGGTATGCGAAAAATTGAATGCCCACGGATATTCTGCAACAAGGTATCATGCCGGTTTAAATGATAAGGAACGACATATTAACCAGGACGACTTTATTTATGACAGAAAAAACATCATTGTAGCAACGAATGCTTTTGGTATGGGTATTGATAAATCAAATGTTTCGTATGTAATCCATTTCAATATGCCAAAAAGTGTAGAAGAGTATTATCAGGAAGCAGGCAGGGCGGGTCGTGATGGTGAACCTGCGGATTGCATTATCCTGTATAATGGGCAGGATGTTATTACGAATGAATTCATAATCAAGCATGGCAATGAAGAAAACGAAGCATTAACCGTTGAAATGAGGAAAGCGGTTAAGGAGAAAGATTTGGAACGTCTGAAACGAATGACATTTTACTGCACAACAACAGACTGTTTGCGTGAGTATATACTAAAATACTTCGGAGAGAAAACACAAGGTTATTGCGGAAACTGTTCAAACTGCAATACGAATTTTGAAACGGTTGATATTACAATTGAAGCGCAAAAAATCGTTTGCTGCGTTGCCAGAATAGAACAATGGAACAAAAGCTTTGGCAAAAAGATGGTTGCCGATATCCTTCGTGGTGAAAAGTCTGAAAAAATCACACGAATGGGTCTGAATAATCTTTCTACTTATGGAATAATGGCAGATGTGCCAGCTAATAGAATTCTTAAAATAATTAATTATCTTGTTGATAATGAATACTTGCTCCTGTCTGACAGTCAATACCCGGTATTAAAGCTTACGAGCAAATCGAATGCGATTATCAAAGAGAAAAGGTCTGTTGAAATGAAGCTTCCGATTGAAGTAAAGCCGGATAAAAAACAAAGCGTTCAAATCGATTATGGTGTTGATATGGGCTTGTTCAATGCACTTAGGAAACTAAGGAACAAGATAGCTACTGAAAAACACCTCCCGGCGTACATCATTTTTACTGATGCTACCCTAAGAGATATGTGTCGGAAGCTTCCAAAGAACAATCAGGATTTTAAACAGGTTTCTGGTGTGGGAAAAGTAAAGATGGACATGTATGGGGAAATTTTCACCAGACATATCTCGGAATACCTGATCCGGACCCCAA
>JAAYJG010000151.1 GCA_012523055.1 Ruminiclostridium sp.
AGCGCTTTCTACACGCAAAAACATCTATTTTTTTGTGTGTGACTTGCGCGTTTTGTGTGCAACTAGTTCATAATTATCTCTGATAATTATGAACGGTCCGCGAGCATTTTATCAAATGCCCTTCAGTGGGGGATTGTACCCCCACTGAAGCAGAAATCGGTTCATCCCCCGCCACGCGTTTTTTAGCCCAAAGGGCTAAAAATACGCTATGAGGCAGGGGTCTTAGGAGCATTTGATAAAACACTATCAATATTTTATTGCGAACAAAGATAAAATACAAGTTATCTGAACTTTAGTTGAACATTCATATCTCAACTTCGTTACTCCTGTGAAACCTGAACTAATAATTTCTTTTCTTCTTTACTACAAAGTATGTTAGGAGCAAAAGAAAAACAAATAACCCTGTATAAATCAGTAAGCTTTTGTTGGTATTAGCAGCGCTGCTTGTTTGTGCTTCAAAAGGGAATGGTGTAGAGCCTTTGTCTGAAGGAGTCTTTACATCATCCCTGGCAGGCTTTTGCATATTGGGTCTTTGCGAAAATCCGCCGCCCAGTTGTGAGAGCATTAAAATTTGTTCTTCTGTCAATCCAAGCTCCAAAAGCTTTGATTTCACTTCATCAGTAGCGGTTCCACCGGCGTCCTGCAAGATCTGCATGGCCTGCATCATAAGCTCACGATCAGGCATGTTTTCTGTCCTGTTTAAATTGAAGCTTTCACTACCTTGCGGATTGTTCCCGTTAGTCGGTCGATTTCCAGCGTCTGCGTGATCGCCGCCGCCCATCATACTGCCAAGTGTTGAAAGACTTAGGTTACCGGCTGAAATCAGCTTATCCGGGTTTGCGGCCTGCTGTGCTGTGGTAGATGGAACTGTACCGTTAAGCTGACCTTGTATGCTTTGGCAGCGCAGATTCCCAAGAGTTTTAAAGGCTTCAACTGCTGTTTTGTATTCTTCAAAAGAACAAAAGGCTGTGCTGTCGTTTTGAACATAATTAGAAATAAGCAGATCAAGCTGAGTAATTCTCTCTTCCCATTTACCGTCTGCGAAATAGCTTGTCATTAGCTCTTGCAGATAGTCATGGTATTTTTCCAAATACTGCGCGTTGGCAAACAGCTTATCAAGCAAAGGTCGGGAGCTCATTTCCACACCGCTTACGGGAGTATCTATTGGGAAATTGATAACAGAAGACACATTTCCGCTTTGAAATCCTCCCCATGCCAAGTTGTAGTCCCAAGGCAGAATTGTAACCTTGGTATTATTCTCATAGAGATAATAATTCTGAGCCATGCTCGATGAATAACTGTCAAGATTCACCACAATGGTATGGGCTGCGAGATACCGCAAAATTTGGTCAATATCAAAACAGGTATCCAGGTTTTCTCCCTGGGACAATGCTTTTAGTGCGGTAATAACCCGCGCGAAATCATCGTCATCGCCTTTACCGACAACATTATTGAAGATTGCGCTGTATGAGGAAGCTTCGTCTGTTGAATATTCCAAGCTGCCGCCATTGCTCCCTCTGCCGCCCATGGAACCGCCAAAACTTTCGTTCGGGCCCCTCATGTTTCTGTCGCTGTTTTGACTATCAAACGGAGTAGTGGCTGGAGAACTTGAATCTGCTGGTGTATTTGGCTGTGTTTGCTCACCTTGGCCGTTTCCCGGAGGCTGCATACCCCCCTGTGGAAAGCTGCCACCTTGCCCGTTATCCGGCGGCTGCATACCCTCCTGTGGGAAGCTGCCACCTTGCCCGTTTTCCGGCGGCTGCATACCACCTTGTGGAATGCCATTAACATCTTCATCATTACCGCCCATATCCATGCTTTTAACATTATACATCATACCACTGGTTGTACCGAATGCTCTTGCTTCATAGCTGTCGCCATAAGTTTCCACCGCGAGATAAAGCCCCCAACCTTTTCCATTCACACTGACATCGGTAAACCCAAAGTATGGTGCGTCTACGCCGATTTCCTGCATGAGCTCATAAGAAACATACTCCTTCATATAGGTGTTATCTCCAAGCATGTTATTGATCACAAAGCTATCAAGCCCAAAGCAGGTCTGACCCTCGATGTATTCGTCGAATCTCAGACGAAAACTGTATCTGTCGCTGTCGGAGCCTGCCACTTGGGTTAAGCTTGAGTTGCCCTTTGGACGAATACTTACATTTTGAATTTTCGTTCCGTTCACAACCACGTCAGCCATGATAGATTTTTCGCTTATGGCATTGTCCAGCATTTCCTGCCAATCTGTTTCATCTGCAATAATCTCAATAGATATAATATCAGTGCCGAAAATCCTGGTTGCGTATTCCGGCTCTGTTTTGATGCCGCTCTTTTCATTTTGAATACTTCCCATTACCACCAAAGCAGTACTGACTATCAAGGCAAAAACCACGGCTATTCCAACGATCATATTTATCTTCTTACTTTGTATCATGCTTTCACCTCGAATCTAAGCAGTTTATGCGGTGTATTCGCCATTATAGCTAACAAGACAAGCATTGTTCACACCGTTTATTTCGAGTAATTCATTCAGAAGCTTTGCAGACATATCTAAAAGTCGTACTTCAACAGTAAGCTCAATGCCGTTTCTGGAAACTGTTTTTGCCTTAATCAGGTTTTTCTTCGTTTTCGCCTTTATTAATGCCATACAATCGCTTTCCGCTTGATCATTATCAAGATTCAGCACCATTATATATGGCGTGTCGTTGCTTTTCCTATTCACAAACACAAGAAGAATGATGCCGATGAAAACCGAGCCGATCACCGCAAGCGGGATAAGCCCCGCACCAACGACAATACCCGCGGAAATGGCCCAAAACAAAAAGGCAATATCTAGAGGTTCCTTCACAGCGGTTCTGAAACGAACGATTGACAAGGCACCGACCATGCCAAGCGACAGGATAATGTTTGAGGTGACCGCAAGGATAATGAGGGTGGTAATCAAGGTCATAGCCATGATGGAAACGCCAAAGGATGCAGAGTACATCACTCCGGAGAACGTCTTTTTGTAAACATAAAAAATAAACAGTCCAATTGCGAAACTAAACAGCATTGCCAGCGCTACATCCAGAACAGAAAATTCTGTTGCCTTTTCTAAAAAACTTGATTTAAAAATGTCACTAAATGTCATAATCATCAACCTCCCATGGTTATCATTCTTGTTGCTGTATATTTGGAAAACGCGGCACTTCTTCTGCTGGAAAGAGACACCATGCCACGGATTATCTCGGGTAAGTAGCTGTCATATTTCACTTCGAGAATATAAACTCCCGAAATGGGTAAAGGAATGGGCTCCGGTTTCAAGAAATTATGGACATTGTTGCTTGTTCGAATGTCATAATCCAGGGTTATACGTACATTGCCTAATGGGTAGATAAAAGCTTCCCGCTGATAATCAACGATATTCTTCGCTCGAAGCTGTTGGTAATGCATTTTGGCATATAGCTCCTGGCACAGAGGATTCTCATTTTGTTTCAGCACAGTAAGGTCACCGTCAAGCAATGCCGAACATTCATCTGCCGTTATGATGGCACTGTGCTTAAAACAAAGGCTGTTTTTTTTGCTCTTTTTTTCAAGCCGGATAAAGGATATGTCATCATTGTAAAGACGCAAGCGGAACTTTTCCCGCTCATTGACTCCGTCAATCTTTTCTTTTAACGCTTTATCGTTGTAATTGTCAAAGTAGAGGCTCTTCACCCGATAGCCATTTCCCGCTTTGGCATTTTTGTCGGGACCAGCCACAAAAGGAAGCCTTGATCGAAGCTGTAATACATCGGCATAGTTTATATAATGCTTCAGCTCATGTCTGCCTTGTGATTCGCTCACCTTTTTCACTCCTTTCTTTGGAATGATTTCATTCTAAACCATGAAACTGAAGCGCAATTGTTTGTTATCTGAACTTTAGCTGAAGTTTAATCGCAAAATGCTTAGCGACTTTGTACTTTCGTATAGTGGTGCTGCCTATGAACAGTCAAGGGCGAGCAAGCGTGATCCCCAAAAGCTGCTTTTTCTTGACAGCAGGTTGTCTGTTCGGGTATAATGATGCAAATAGTTGAAAAAGCGGTGACCGGAAAGAGTAGGCAGGTAGAAGCCTTACAGAGAGCGAAGTACAGGTGGAAGCTTCGCAGGAAAACCCTTCTGAAAATCCTCCGGTAGCTGTAAGCTGAAACAACAGTAAGCAAACCGGCTGGGGCCGTTATACCCCTGCAAGCGACGGACGAAGGTCCGTAATTTGGGTGGTACCGCGTAAGCAAGCCTTTCGTCCCATGGGGATGAAGGGCTTTTTCATGTTCAAATTTATTTGGAAACACTATGGGTATGGCCGGAAAAGTTGAGAACCTTCTTGTGGCACTCTTCAATTCCTGCGCCTCACTCAGCATGACAAACCGATAAACAATGTTCATGGCAATGAAAATGGAGGAAATGAAATGGATTACGGAAAAACACTGAATCTGCCAAAAACTGAATTCCCGATGCGAGGGAACCTGCCCCAGAAGGAACCCGATATTCTGAAGCAATGGTATGAAACCGACATATACCATAAGCGCCTTGAAAGAAACGAAGGTCATGAAAAATTTGTCCTGCATGACGGCCCTCCGTATGCCAATGGGGGTATACACCTGGGCACGGCACTGAACAAGGTGTTAAAGGATATCATCCTTCGGTATTATGACATGAAGGGTTATTATACCCCCTATGTGCCAGGCTGGGACACCCACGGCCTTCCCACCGAAAACCGCGCCATCAACGAGCTGGGGCTGAACCGCCATGAGGTGGGCCCGGTGAAGTTCCGTCAGGCCTGTGAAGGAATTGCCCGCAAATACCTGGATGTACAGCGGGAAGCCTTTAAAAGGCTGGGTGTTGTGGGGGACTGGGACGATCCATATATCACACTGCTACCAGAATTTGAAGCGAAGCAAATTGAAGTGTTCGGGAAGATGGCCGAACGTGGCTGCATCTACAAGGGGCTGCGCCCGGTATACTGGTGTCCAGTATGTGAAACCGCTCTGGCCGAAGCTGAAATTGAATATCAGGACGATCGTGGTCAGTCCATCTATGTGAAGTTTGCCGTTAAGGATGACAAGGGCAAACTGAAGGGAATCGCAGATAATCTTGATAAAACCTTTGTGGTGATCTGGACCACAACCACCTGGACACTGCCGGGGAACGTGGCTATTTCAGTGAACCCCGACTTTACCTACTCGGTGTTGAAGGCTGGGGATGAAACCTTTATCATGGCAAGGGAGCTGGCTGATGACTGCATGAAACTTGCCGGAAAAGGCGACTATCAGGTGCTGGGCGAGCTGATGGGCAGCGATCTGGAATATATCGTTTGCCGCCACCCGTTTTTAGACAGGGATTCACTGGTGATCACAGGCGACCATGTCACCCTGGATGCCGGTACTGGTTGTGTTCATACTGCTCCCGGCCATGGCGTCGAAGACTTCATCGTGTGTAAAAAATATGATACCCTGCCGGTCGTCGTACCCGTCGATGGAAAGGGTATTCTTACGCAGGAAGCGGGCGAGTTTGCCGGCCTGTCCTATAAGGAAGCAAACAAGGCGATCCACAAGCATTTAAAGGAAACCGGCGCCCTGCTGGCCGACGCGATGATCGATCACACCTACCCACACTGCTGGCGCTGCAAAAGCCCTGTTCTGTTCCGTGCAACCGAGCAGTGGTTCATCAGTGTAGAGAGCTTTAAGAAGGAAGCTCTGGAAGCCATCAAGGATGTCCGCTGGATTCCGGATTGGGGTATGGAGCGCATCTCAAAAATGGTCGCAGACAGGAATGACTGGTGTATCTCCCGGCAGAGAATGTGGGGTGTACCTATTCCGATTTTCTATTGCAATGAATGCGGAAAGGAAATCATCAATAAAGACACCATTCAGGCGGTTCAGGAATTGTTTGCCAAGGAAGGCTCCACTGCCTGGTTTGCGAAGGAAGCCCATGAAATCCTGCCCGATCATATCCGATGCTCCTGCGGGCATAACACCTTCCGTAAGGAAACCGACATCATAGATGTTTGGTTTGATTCGGGCTCAACCCATGCGGGTGTTCTGGAAGCAAGGCCCCAGCTTTCCTGGCCTGCCGATATGTATCTGGAAGGCAGCGAGCAGCATCGGGGCTGGTTCCAGTCTTCACTGCTGACAGCTGTTGCAACGAAGGGCAGAGCCCCTTATAAGCAAGTTTTAACCCATGGCTATGTCGTAGACGGCCAGGGCCGGAAAATGTCCAAATCCCTGGGGAACGGGATAGACCCGATGGATATTGTCAATCAATATGGTGCCGACATCTTAAGGCTTTGGGTGGCATCGTCGGATTATAAAACCGATATCCGTATTTCCAACGATATCATTAAGCAGCTGGCTGAAAGCTACCGCAAAATCCGCAATACCGCCCGCTTTATCCTGGGCAGTATTGACGATTTCAAGCCTGAAACAATGATGGTGCCCTATGAGCAAATGGAAGAGATCGACCAGTGGGTGCTGATGCAGCTGAACAACTTGATCCAAACCGTTGAGGACGCATTCTCGCGGTATGAATTCCACGGTTTCATTCATAACATTCACAGCTTCTGCGTACTGGACATGAGCAATTTCTACCTGGATGTGACCAAGGACAGGTTATACGCCTCCAAGACTGACGATGTGAAGCGACGTTCGGGGCAAACAGCCATGTATATCATTCTTGATGCGCTGGTTCGCATGCTGGCACCAGTTCTGGCTTTTACCAGTGAAGAGATCTGGAAATACATGCCCCACACAGGGGACGATAATGCGCAGAGCATTCAACTGAACAGCTGGCCGATGATCAACGAAGAATATGCAAACCCAGCCCTGCGGGAAAAGTGGGATCGCCTGCACCAAATCCGGGATGAAGTGCTCAAAGCCCTTGAGAATGCCAGAAATGAGAAGGTGATTGGTTCCTCCCTCGAAGCTGGTGTGCGTATAAAGGCATCGGAAGCTGACTATTCCTTCCTGACTGAAAACAAGGATATTCTGCCGATGATCTTCATCGTATCAGAGGTTCTTTTGGAACAGGATGATGCTGCAAAGACGATTGGCATCGAGGTACTGAGGGCTTCCGGTGAAAAATGTGAACGCTGCTGGATATACAGTGCTTCTGTCGGAGAAAATAATGATCATCCGACCTTATGCAAACGCTGTATTGGGGTGGTCTGAGGAGAACCAAAGTCTTCCTTGAAGGTTCATAAAGGAGAGTGCACGATGGATACAGCTGAATTGCTGAGAAAACTTTGTGCCATCAATGCCATGACCGGCTTTGAGAACAAGGCCTGTGAAGCTATACAGGGCTTGTTCCAGCCCGTCTGCGATAAAGCCTGGGTGGATCCCTTCTTCAATGTCATCGGCTATAAAAAGGGTTTCGGTGAAAACCCAAAAAAAATCATGATCACAGCACATTATGATCAAATTGGGATGATTGTATCTGGCTACGAGAAAAATGGTTTCCTGCGGGTGTCCAACCTGGGAGGCATTGACGCGAAAGCTTTATTGGCCAGTGAAGTGATGGTTCATGGAAAAGAAGATCTTTACGGCATTATTGGTGCGAAACCGCCCCATCTGCTGACCGAACAGGAAACCAAAAAGAATGTTAAGCTTACCGAGCTTTTTGTGGATACAGGCCTGCCGGACGAAGAGTTAAAACAGAAGACAGTACCGGGAGACCCGATATCCATTGTCTGTGAGGCAGTTTCCATGGAAAACGGCTGCATTGCCGGTAAAAGCCTGGATAACCGCGCAGGGGTTGCCGTCCTTGTGTTGATTTTGGATCAACTGCAAGCACTCAAACACGAAAATGACATCTATGTTGTGGCTACCGTTCAGGAGGAGACCCATCTGCTGGGGGCGATTTCATCATCCTGGAGCCTGAACCCCGACCTTGCGCTGGTCATCGATGTGTGCCATGGCGATATGCCCGAAGTTGACAAAAACCTGACCTACCCATTGGGAAAGGGTGTTGCCATTGGGATGGGACCCGCATTCCACCGACAGGAAACAAAAGCGTTGCTGGAGGTGGCTAAACAAGAAAGAATCCCCACCCAGATTTGCATTGAACCGGGTGATCCAGGCACCGAAGCCTGGGCTATCCAGGTTTCCCATACAGGAATTCCCACACTGGAGGCATGCATTCCACTGCGGTATATGCATACCGGTATTGAGCTGCTGCTTGTGAAGGATGTTGAATGGGCGGCCACCCTTGTAGCGAAATATTCGGCCACAAAAGCCGGAGAAGCCATTGGCTGCGAGGTTTGCTGCTGACAGCCGCAAGGCCTTCCAACAGCAGCGGGAGGATTTGAAATGATCAACAAACTGATGGAACTGACCAGGCTTGATGGCATATCCGGCGATGAACAGGTTGTCCGGCAGGCCATCCTGAAGGACATCAGGAACGAGGCGCTTGATTATCAAACAGACAGTATCGGAAACCTGATTGTGAACGCGAAAACCACCGGGGAGTATAATTTCCGGGTGATGTTGTCGGCACATATGGATGAAGTGGGCTTCATGATCAATGGTATCACGGACGACGGCAAACTGAAATTTGCTTCAGTGGGTGGTATTGATCCCCGTATTCTAATCGGCCAGCAATTAAGGGTGGGCACCAAAAAAATACCCGGTGTAATCGGTTATAAACCTATCCACCTGCAGGACAAAGCTGAGCGGGAAAGCGTTGTGAGATTAAAAAACCTGTACATCGATGTTGGTGCGAAGGACAGGGAACAGGCAGGAAGTCTGGCAGCCCTGGGAGATTCTATTGCCTTTGCAAGCGCGCCTGTTATGTTTGGAAAAACCCGGCTGAAGGCCAAGGCACTGGATGACCGGGTGGGCTGTGTTATTTTGCTGGAGCTTTTGAAGCAGGTTTGGCCCTTTGAAATGGTTGCCTGCTTTACTGTTCAGGAGGAAGTGGGCCTTCGCGGCGCAAGGGTTGCGGCAAACCGAATACAACCCGATATTGCTGTAGTTCTTGAGGGAACCACCTGCGCCGATGTTCCCGGCGTCAAGGAACATGAATTCTCTACCATTCTGGGTAAGGGTCCTGCCATTTCCTTTGCCGACAGAACCTCCATCGGGGACAGGAAACTGATCGATCACTTTGTAAAAACTGCCCAGGACGAAGGGATTTCATATCAGTGGAAGCAAACCGTATCCGGCGGCAATGACGCAGGAAAAATACAAACCTCTGTCAAAGGGGTGCGGGTGATTTCCATTTCGGCACCCTGCCGTTACATCCATTCGCCGGTTTCATGCCTGGACACCGAAGACGTTGAAAACATGCTGAAGCTGGTTCGGGCAGCCCTGATAAAGCTGCCGCATCTGTTACGGGGGAGGAATGAAGGATGATAGCATTATTGAAAGAGCTGGCTGGTGCTTATGGGCCTTCCGGCCGTGAAGAGGAAATCCGCAGCCTGATACAAAAAAACATAACCCCATATGTGGATGAGGTGTATACCGATGCGATAGGCAACCTGATTGCAGTGAAAAAAGGCCCCGGGAAACGGATTATG
>JAAYJG010000152.1 GCA_012523055.1 Ruminiclostridium sp.
GTAGTATTAAGGCTCTACTGGATAAGGGCATCTGATGTTGGTAGACCTTTATTGAGTGGGAAAGTGTTCGCTGATAAACAAGTAACGTCAGATTTGCTCTAATTTATTTTTTCATGCTTCAGCTGTGGTGAATGCTTCCAGTACTGGACTAATTCAAGCAAAACAGTTATAATTTATTAGTTAATGACCCTGTTACAGGAGTGTTACAGGAGGGACAGGTTCCTCTGTAAATCCCTCTGCAGAAAATGCTGTTACCGGGGAACAAACCCATGCGCCAGAAGACGCGGTCATTCCTGAACAACAAGCTCAGGGATTAGAGGGGGTGCTCATGCTGGCTCGGGAAGCTTAAGAACTGTTGGATGTGCCCAGTCCACCGCAGGAAGCTCAGGAATCGTTGGAGAAACCCACTCCGCCGCAGGAGGCTACAGCGGATGTGACAGTTGTCCAAAAGAATCTATGATGCACTTGAAAGCAATGAGGAGCAGGGAACCTCATCAGTGTTCAGAACAGCCCGCAGCAAAAACCCCTCATGGGCTGTTTGAATCGAAAAGGACAGCGGGGAAAAACTATATGAAAAATACTAAAACCCTCACTGAATCTGGCAAAGAATCAGCGGGGGTTGTTTGGAGGATACAACAAGGATGAGAAACAGCAGGAGTAAAGTCTTAATGCTGATCATACCGGTAATACTGCTGGTGGTTCTGATTTTTGCATACAGAGAGTTTGATAAGAATAAGCCAGACCACAATGATCCGACTATCACCATTGCACCAACAGGAACAAACACAGGTGAACCGACTGACGAAATGACATCTGAACCACAAACTACACCACTGCCATCACCTGCTTCAGAGCCTGTAGAAGGTGTTTCAGGCACTAATGACGGTTAATTTCAGATAAATGCCATAAGTTTTTATCGCATGCTCGAAATCACAGATTTCATGTATAAGCCTCTGGTTTTGTTCTTATGGATGCAATATTTGATTTGCTGATATTGTCATGCATCCTTATGGAGCGGAATGTGTTTATACAGTAAAGCGCATAATCTTCTGGCTCATCTCAAGGCCTGACGTGCCAACATCGTCTGTTAATTTTTTTACCTGTATTGTTCGATTTTGTGTATTGAAAACAATATTGAAATGGACGATAGAATTGTGTACAGTAATAGATAGACTGAACCGATGATTTGGGATAATTTGAGATTCTCTGATTCAGTATGTCGGATCGGGAAGTATGATAAAGGAGTTGAATCAAGCTATGTTTCAGATTCTGAGCAAAAAGGAATTGGGCCCAAACGTAAAACAAATGGTGATCAAGGCTCCATTTGTGGCACGAAAGGCCGAACCTGGCCAGTTTATTATTTTTAGAATCAATGAAAACGGGGAACGCATTCCGTTAACAATAGCCGATTATGACCGTGAAAATGGCACTGTAACCATCATCTTTCAGGAAGTGGGGAAAAGCACAAAGCTTCTTGGAACACTGAATGAAGGTGATTATCTGCTTGATTTTGTGGGCCCCCTGGGAACAGCCTCCCACTTTGACAACGTGAAAAAGGTTGCGGTGATCGGTGGTGGGCTGGGCACGGCAATTGCCTACCCCCAGGCGAAAAAGCTGCATGCTTTGGGTGCTGAGGTAGATACTATTACAGGGTTTAGAAATAAAGAGCTGATCATTTTGGAAAAGGAAATGAATGAGGTCAGCTCCAGGCTGTTTATCATGACCGATGACGGTTCCAACGGTAATAAGGGCTTTGTTACCGACTGCCTGAAAAAATTGATTGAAGAGGGCAATCAATACGATTTGGTCATTGCCATAGGGCCCCTGATCATGATGAAGGTAGTATCGAACCTCACCCGGCAGTACGGCATAAAAACGGTGGTCAGCATGAACCCCGTGATGATAGACGGTACAGGAATGTGCGGCGGCTGCCGCGTGACCGTTGGCGGAAAAACAAAGTTTGCCTGTGTCGATGGCCCCGACTTTGACGGCCACGAAGTGGACTTTGATGAAGCGATGAGAAGGCAGACCATGTACAAAACCGAAGAGAAAAGAAGCATTGAGGAACATGAGTGCAGGATGAGGGGGATGGGAAATGCCTAATATGTCATTAAAAAAGGTTACAATGCCCGAGCAGGAACCGCAGGTCAGAAACAAGAACTTCAAAGAGGTTACCTACGGTTATACCGAAGAAATGGCCATGGAAGAGGCTAAAAGGTGCCTGGACTGCAAAATGAAACCGTGCATGAGCGGCTGCCCGGTCAATGTTCAAATTCCGGAGTTTATCAGCCTGATAGCCGAAGGGAAATTTGAGGAAGCCTGTTTAAAAATAAAGGAAACCAACAGCCTGCCCGCCATCTGTGGCAGGGTCTGCCCGCAGGAATCCCAGTGCGAACAGCTGTGCGTGCGCGGAAAAAAGGGTGAACCTGTTGCTATTGGGCGGTTGGAACGTTTTGCAGCAGACTGGTATATGGCGAATCGTCAGCCATTACAAGAGGAAATTGAGAAGAACGGTAAAAAAGTAGCGGTGATCGGATCGGGCCCGGCGGGGTTAACCTGTGCGGGAGACCTGGCAAAGCTGGGTTATGACGTGACCATTTTTGAAGCCTTTCACACACCCGGAGGCGTGCTGATGTATGGCATCCCCGAATTCAGGCTGCCAAAGTCTCTGGTGCAAAGCGAAATTGATACCGTCCGCAAGCTGGGGGTCGATATTACCACAAACATGGTTATTGGTAAGTCGATTACCGTGGATGAGCTTGCCGAAGAGGGATATGAAGCAGTTTTCATTGGCAGCGGGGCAGGGCTTCCAAGCTTCATGAACATTCCCGGTGAGAACCTGAACGGGGTCTACTCGGCAAACGAGTTCTTAACCCGCATTAACCTGATGAAGGCTTACCTTTATCCCGAAACAGACACGCCGGTGAAGGTTGGGAAAAACGTCGCGGTGGTCGGTGGTGGTAATGTGGCGATGGATGCTGCCAGAAGCGCGAAACGGCTTGGGGCTGAAAATGTTTATATTGTTTACAGAAGATCAGAGGCTGAAATGCCAGCCAGGGTTGAAGAGGTTCATCATGCCAGGGAAGAGGGGATCATCTTCAGGCTTTTAACAAACCCCACGAGGATCATCGGGACTGAAGACGGATGGGTAAAAGGGATGGAATGCGTGGAAATGGAACTGGGTGAACCCGATGCGTCCGGCAGGAGAAGGCCGGTGGCCAAAAAAGGATCCGAGCATGTGCTCGATGTGGAGACAGTGATCATTGCTATTGGCCAAAGCCCGAACCCTCTGATAAAGTCAACAACGCCCGGGCTTGAAACGCAGAAATGGGGCGGCATTGTTGCCGACGAGCAAACCGGTGCTACCAGCAAAATCGGGGTTTATGCCGGGGGGGACGCCGTTACCGGTGCTGCTACCGTTATTCTTGCCATGGGTGCCGGGAAAAAGGCTGCGGCTGCCATTGATGCGTATTTGAAGGTAAAGTAGAAACCAATTTATCCCTGTACGCGTTTTTTGGCTCAAAACCTGAAAATACGCTATGAAGCAGGGGTATAAAGCATTTGATAAACCAACACCTGAATGCTTGCTTCGTTTTTGTGCAGAATAGGATTATGTAAAAAATCCGATGCTGGAGGGATAATCATGAAGGTTCTGGTCATCAATGGTGCGAATATGAACCTCCTGGGAAAAAGGGAGCCAGAGATTTATGGGGGCGAAACCCTTGCTGATCTTGAAAACGGCATCCGGAAGGAAGCTGAAAAGCTGCAATTGAACTGTACACTGGAATTTTTTCAGTCCAACCATGAGGGTGAAATTATTGATGCGATTCATCGGGCAATGGAAAAGGGGATGGACGCCATCATTTTGAACCCGGGTGCTTTCACGCACTACAGTTATGCCATCAGGGATGCTGTCAAGGCTGCCGGGGTCCGCACGGTCGAGGTTCATATGTCTAACATTCACAGTCGGGAGGAGTTCCGAAGCCGCTCAGTGATCGCGCCTGTTTGTATCGGGCAGATCAGTGGGTTTGGCTTTAAAAGCTACCTCGCTGCGTTATATGTCCTCCATACCCTGTAAAGCGCCTGTATGCGGTTTCTCAAAAAGGTTCCCACTCTGGCTTACCGCAACGGTATCTGAATTCTGCCCGGTAGAGTCTAAGCTGCTTGTGTTTGGGTTTGGAAGGGTACAGGTGGATTATGCATAACAGACTGGAAGTATTAAGAAATATCCTTGAAGAAGAGGAACTGAACGGGCTTGTCATCAGCAGCAGGCCCAATACCTTTTATTATACCGGCTTTACCGGCACTACATCAATGTGCCTTGTCACGCGGGAAAGCGCTTTCCTTGTGGTCGATTTTCGTTATGTCACCCAGGCGGGAGAGCAGGCCTTTCCCGGCATCGAGGTCATCGAGTATGATAAGGATGTAAACGACACGCTCAACTTGCTTTGCACTCATAATAGGGTTGAAAGCCTTGGCATTGAAGGGGAAGATATTTCATTTTCAAAGGTTCAGCTGCTTCGTAAAAGCCTGAATGAAGTGAAATCGCTAAAGGATGTTCAGGCTTGTCTGAGATGTATTCGGATGATCAAGGATCCGGATGAAATAATGCTGATACAAAAGGCTGCCGACATTGCAGACAAGGCATTCCAGGAAATACTGTCCGTTTTGAAGCCGGGTGTTCGGGAATGTGAAGCAGCTCTCGAGCTCGAATATAGAATGAAGAAGTTGGGTGCATCCGGGGTTTCCTTTGAAACCATAGTCGCCTCCGGGCCCAGGTCCGCGCTGCCCCATGGTGTGGCCGGCATGCGGCAGTTTGCGGCGGGTGATGCTGTCGTGATGGATTTTGGAGCGATTTACAGGGGCTATTGTTCCGACATGACCCGTACGGTTTTTTTGGGGAACCCTTCCATGCAGTTGAAGGAGATCTATGACATTGTTCTGTGGGCACAAACCGAAGCGCTGGATAAGGCAGCTGAAGGAATGACGGGTGCGCAGCTTGACAGGACAGCAAGAGAGATCATTGACAGCGCAGGCTATGAAAAATACTTTGGCCACGGCCTGGGGCACGGCGTTGGTATCGAAATTCATGAAATGCCCAGGATTTCACCAAAAGGTGAGGATGTGCTGAAAAAAGGGATGGTTTTCACTGTTGAGCCGGGGATTTATGTTGAAGGCGTGGGTGGTGTCCGGATAGAGGATATGGTGGTGCTGGGTGAGAGCGAGGCAAAAATTTTAACGAAATCAACAAAAGAATTGTTGGTTCTGTAACGCGGAAGCATTTCCCGCATATCCACCAAATTTATCCTTGCCAAAGTGCGGTATATCATTTATCATAGATTATTGGACAGATCAAGCATATTTCAGGTATTTATGAACCGGATTGCCTGCAAAACAAGCCAAACAACAGCGATATTCACCGATTGGTTTGTATTTGCTGTTAAAGTGTCGGGTTTTCGGTGAAACTTTTTCTGTATTGCAACTGATTTCGTTGCCATGGCAACGTGAATAAAATTTGGTTTTGAGAGGGATGGGAATATGGTTACAGCCGGTGAATTTAGAAATGGAATTACATTTGAAATGGATGGGCAGGTTTATCAGGTCATTGAGTTCCAGCATGTTAAACCGGGAAAGGGTGCTGCCTTTGTTCGGACGAAGATCAGAAACGCCATTACAGGGGCTACAGTAGAACGCTCGTTCAACCCTACCGATAAGTTTGAAAAAGCACAGATCAGCAAAAGGGATATGCAATACCTTTATAAAGACGGAGATTTGTTCTATTTCATGGACGAGGAAACCTTTGAGCAAAATCCCATCAATAACAGCAGCCTTGGGGATGCGATGGAGTTCATGAAGGAAAACATGACCTGCAAGATCCTGTTTTTCAAGGATCAGGTCATCGGCATTGAACCGCCTACCTTTGTCGAGCTTGAAATTATTGAAACAGAACCCGGTTTTAAAGGCGATACGGCTACGGGCGCATCAAAACCTGCAATTGTTGAAACAGGCGCGCAAATTAAGGTTCCTCTGTTTGTAAACCAGGGGGATGTTGTCCGCATCGATACCCGCACCGCGGAATATATGGAAAGAGTATAACCGCACAGAAGGGTTATGCCAACATACTTTCCAGCCGCTTCAGCCTAGCTGAAGGCTTGCTTGTAAAGAAAGTCAGCAAGCCCGGTATTACTGTACTCAGATGAATAGATAATCGATTTCATTGCAGAAGTTTATAACAACGGAAGCGATTGCTTGCAATCGCTTCCGTTGTTATATCGAGGCGGGAGATATGCTCGCCGCCTGATTAAGGTAATCGGTACCCGCCACCACACGTTTTTCAGCCCTTAGCTGAAAATACGTTAAAAGGTGGGGCGGGGGCTCATCTGGCCTCGTTATAATGAAATTTTATGCAATAAATCATGTTGTAATGATGGCGAGAGGTTCGTGAACCTCTCGCTTTATTTATGTACGCGAGACATGCCATCAATCTGTGGTGAAAGCCCTTGAATACAGGCTTCCTCACAACTTCAATTTTTAAGGCAGAACTCTTTGCTTTGTTCCTTTCGCTTCCAAAGCTTCAATTCTTCCGGGTAAACCAGTCATATTTACTTCACACACGCATAGAATTAAATCAAACCGGAGACAAGACATCCGGAACTGCGGAGTCCGGATCAAAGTGTGCACATGTTTATTATGCACACAGGAAAGCTGGTTACCAGCCATAAACACCAATGGTTTTAAGTGAATGAGCTTTTCCGAACGGTCAGCTGGTTGTTACCACAGAGAAAAATCAGGAGGTACCATGCATCCAAGAGCTTTAGCGCAAAACCGTATTGACGACGAGGTCTTTGCCTATCTGCCCGGAAGGCTGCGAATAGCAGCGCGGAAGCTGGACAGGCAGATTATGGCGGAGCTTGAGGAAATCCGGCTGCGGGCAGGAAAGCCCGTGATGCTTTCCCTCTGCGGACAGGATGGATTTTTATGTGAAAACGGGCAGATGCTTCCGGATTCTTCCGGTGCTTTATCTGTCAGCGCGGAGGAATTGACCGACATGGTGTATAGAACCTGTGAAAATTCCTGGTATGCCTTTCAGGAAGATATCAATAAGGGCTTTATTACTGTCCGGGGCGGTCACAGGCTGGGTCTGGTCGGAACACCGGTGATTGAAAATGACAGGATCATCAATATCAAAGACATCTCTTCCATCAATA
>JAAYJG010000153.1 GCA_012523055.1 Ruminiclostridium sp.
GCCGGCAGCGGGAAGTTTAAACCACCGTCTGCGCTCGGAGAAAACCATGGGTTTGAATCTTCGGACAGGGGTTCGATTCCCCTCACCTCCACCAAAACGGGATGCCAGTATTTACATGGTGTCCCGGCTTTTTGTTGATATATAAGGGTTTTTCGATTCCGAGATTTCGAACATATGTTCGAAAAAATGGACGGATTTCCCATATTTTAGAATGTGATGCACCCAAAATGCACCCAGAAAAATTTATACATTGGTTTATACATAAATGGTTGAATTTCAACTGAGGCAAGCACCAACAATCAAATCGAAAAAAACCGTATCTCCACAGCTTGCTCATCCTGGTCAATACCAATTTACCGCTTGGTCACTTCCATGGTTGAATGGTTGAAACAAATAATCAAGAAAGGATGCCCCCGGCCTGCTTGTTGTAGATATAGTCAAAGGTTTTGTACAGGCTGTGTCAGCCAATGGGATAATCAATCTTTGCAAGCCTGAATATAGTGTTCACAACATTATTAAGCGGTTGTCCTGCCAATTCCCTTCACCGCCCTAAATGTATCCCGCTTCTGCTCCAGCAGTTCCTCAGGCTCACAAATAACTATACTGCTTGCTACCCCTGCATTTTAGGAAGCATGACGTTTGGCTCGTTTCCACTTTGATTTTGTAATAAACAGCCAGATAGATGATACAACCAGCAGCGCAATACATAAGAAGTAGGCATAGTATGCAATGCCCCACTTGTGTGTACCTCCAACATATAGTCCAGTGTCAGCCAACAAGCGGGTCGCAAGGAGGAATGATCCGAGAATCCCTGCTGTCAGGATCAGCAATAGGATTGGACGCCTCCCCAAAGCAGCCAATAGAGCGAACACCGCTAAGGCACCAGGTAAAAACATAATGATTGGCGCTAAGATGGCAGAGTCGTCTTTAGCAACGTTAACTTTGTAGTAAATCAATCCATATGAACTAAGGGAGATGTCTTTCAAATCAGACAGTTTAACATCATCTAAGTCGTTGAAACCGAGATTAGTTGCATTATCAACATTCTTCTTGAAGTCTGAATTGCCTGACAGTATCGGGACAATCAACAGAATGACGCAGACCAGCGAAACAATAACAGCAATAGAGCGTGGCAAACTCATCAGTGATTTGGAAGGGGTATTATTGTTATCTTGCACTTTGAAACCTCCATTTCGTTATAAGTGATTTTGACAGTTGCTATTATACATTGTAGCTCATCGTCCATCAATCAATGAAGGAATAAAGCAGGTCATGGGAGTAAAAAATCACCTTAACTTCGCGCTCTCCATTGGATTGCATAAGAACGAGAAAGTAAGGGGTGGAGCTGTCGCCTTACGAGGCCTATACCGGTTTTTGTTGACTACATGCTGACGTGTCCCTTCAGCGCTGCCGACATGCTCGCATTCAACTTATCCTCAAACTCCTTCTGGGCATCGGCGCGGATGTGCTGGTAGGCCTTGGGGTTCCCGCGTAAATTGAGAGGCTTTGAAATCTTCGAACATGAGTGGTGCCAAGGTACCATGGCAAGGAGGTTACATGAGGGCAGCGCTAATCAATGGCTGAAAATAGTAGAAATAAAAAGTGTCAAAAA
>JAAYJG010000154.1 GCA_012523055.1 Ruminiclostridium sp.
ACAAAGTTTTGCTCAGAGTGCGGCAGCAAGGTTGTGTCCTGACCAGACCGGTTGGATAAAAAATCAGCGACGATCAGGAGCGTCTCAGTCTATTTCTGCGTCACAATGTGCCTGAATTTATCTATTAGCCGCATTAATCGTCTACGGCGCAGGGAACTATCGCTTCTTCGATTTTATCAAAGTTGGTTCCATTTTGACGGTGTTGATATTCCTGATCGCCATTTTAATGGTCCCCTGGCTGTGGCCCATTTAATTCCCCAGACTTTATCACTTAAATTTTATTCGGCGAAGTAAAACACCCCGCAGCTTGCTGCGTAATTTCCCTGTATCAGGCAAAACCCGATCCGAAGGAGAAAATTTCTATCCTCGCCACAAGCGGACGGGGATAGAAATTTCAAGGTTTTTCTTCTTTACTGCTTTTCCTCTGAATGGATTAATAATTGTTCTGCTTTTGAAAAAACCTGTTTGCGAACCAAAACAATGGATATGATAACCGTAATGCCTACGGTTACAAAGATGGATCCCGAAACAACAAATTGATAGAACCCTGCATACGCCGGATTCTCCCCAGATAGAAGCATGCCAGACATTGCACCTGGTATCCAAACAATGCCCAAGGATTGCAAACCATTGATGTTTGGAATCATGGCAGCTGTTACAGCCCGACGGGCATAGGGACCAACCACTTCTTCAGGAGATGCCCCTAATGCCAGCCCTGCTTCTACCTGCCCTTCATGCGAAACCAGCTCTGAATGGAAACGTTCAAGCATCAATGCGTTGGCATTCATCGCGCCGTAAACCATCATGCTGCCAATTGGTATTATGGAGGTAAGGTCCTGCTTGATCACGCCTAATAATGTCATAATGAGGATGACCGACCCGGCGCCAGCACTGATCCCTGCCAGGGATATCCACAGGGCATTGGGGATAGCCTTAATGCGCTGCACCGTAATAAAGCCGGCTGTGATGATCATCACCAGGATAATCGGTATTGAAATCCACAGGTCAGCGCTAAAAATCAAAGTCAACAAGAAGCCCACCGCGACGATCTGAACCAGGCCGCGACCCAAGCCAACCAGGATATCTTTCTTTAATCCCAACCTTAAGCGCATTGTCAAAGCCACCACAATCAAAGCTGCTGCCATTGTCACGCCCGCCTGGGCAGCCCCCAGTAAGATTTGATTATCAATCCATCGACTGAGCATTCAATACCTCCTCTGCTGGCCCGTCTGCAATCAACCTTCCATCTTTTAGAGAAAGCACACGGTCGGTCATACGCATCACCTGGGTTCGATCGTGGCTGACTAAAATGCAGGTGACTTCCCCTGATTCCAGTACAGACAGGATTGTCTCTTCCACTTCCTGCCTGGCAGCCTGATCTAGGGACGAAGTCGGCTCATCGAGAAGCAGCACTTCGGGCTTATTGGCTAATGTCCGTGCCAGGTTCACGCGCTGCGCTTCTCCGCCAGATAATTTTGCAACATCTCGTTCAGCAAAACCTTCAAGATCCACCCCCAATAATAATTCGCTGAGTCGCTCATCATCCAGGTGTTCACCCTGTGCCGTCGGCCCAAAACGAATGTTTTCAGCCACACTGCCAGGAAAAAGATTTGGCTGCTGCATCACCATGCCTAATCGGCGCCTGAGCTTGCGGGGTGAGATCTGACGATAATCCTGCCCTTCCAGGTAAACCATCCCGAAGCTTGGCTCGTCTAAACGATTCATCAATCGAATCAAGGTGCTTTTTCCTGCACCGGAAGGCCCAAAAATTGCGATTCTTTCCCCGGCTGAGATTTCAAAATTGATGTCTGAAAGCAGGACTTGCCCATCAACTTGATATCCTAAACCCTCAACGCTTAATAAAACGGGGTGCTTATTTCCGTTACTTTCCACAATCACCTCTAAAAATATTCATTCGGTTATTCTCCTTCCTTTACTGTGAGCAGGGGTTGAATCAAGCTTAGTATTTCATCAACCGAGAGAAAAGGGCCATACTTGATATTGCGCAGTACCCCATCCTGATCCAGGACAAAGGTCTCCGGCACTCCCTGAACCTGGTATAAATCCGAAATTTCACCGCGCAAATCTGGCCCATTGGGATAGGTCACACCGTATTCTTGAAGAAAGGATCGTGCGGCTGGCTCAGTATCCATATAAGCGACCCCCAGGAAAAGGGTTTCACCAGGTGCCGCTTTTTGGAGTTCTTGCCAAGCTTTTTCAAGCAGTACTGCCTCTTCATCACAGGTCACACACCAGGATGCCCAAAAATTAACCAGGACGATCTTTCCTTGTAAATCACCTGTGTGAATTTTCTCGTTTGAGAATGTTGTTAATGCAAAATTCCCAGGTGCATCCCCTATTTCAAGCATTTCCTCCCCACCTTTAAAAAGGCGCACACCGATCACACCTAAAAAGATGATCAGGCTCAGGAGGATGACAAGAGTCCAAAACTTATTCACTTTTGGATGTTCAGAACGATTTCCTGCTTTATTTGCATTCATCGTCACTTACGATCCTTTAAATCGCGCTCTACCTGTGATAAATATGGATCGCTTTGATCATCATGAACTGGATTTGTTCGCGGATGCTTAAATCTAGTAAACAATAATATCAAACCAATTAAAATCACAATGGGCGGTTTCAAATACAATAACCAGTTCAAACCTCGCCTGGGCGGTTCCCCCAAAACTTTGTCACCATACTGGGCGACAAAATAGGCTAAAATTTCTTCTTCCGTCCATCCCTCAGACAATTGCTGCCGGATCAGATCACGCCACTGCTGGCAGACGTCGGTTGTACACTCATCCAGTGGGACATTTTCACATACCGGGCAATACAACTGCCTTGCGATCCGGTTGACATCATCATCTGAAGGCGTTTCAGCCTGTGCCCGGGTTGGCTCTGCCGGCAAAAACAAAGGCAAGCAAACAAAAAGGAATAATAAAAATATTTGGAGCCGTTTGTATTGTTTCATAAAAGGTCACCGTTGTTAACAAGGAACAAATATCCAAAATAAGGATATCATAATCAAGCTGATTTTAAGAAATCCCGTGGATTATTCCCCAGGAGTATAATTAATATATTCGAAATTCCACGTCAACAATAATTATATGCCCTTTTTCCCAAACCCGGGTGAAACTTTTGGCTGTTTCTTCTTTCTGTTCACATGAACGTTTAAAGTGAACAAAATAATAAGCTGATATTCACTCAAAAACGGATAACCTATCACTTTCTGAGGTGGACGTTTCAGTATTCTAATGGGTTTTTCAATCTGTTGGTTAAATAGAAAAACAGGTTGGAGTTATTGAGACCGATGATTATGCCATGCATTTTTCATATACGTCTCTAAACGGGTATTTTCCCAGCAGCTTCATCACCACATATCTTGCCGTTCTAATAATTTTCCCTGCCAGAAAAACATACTTCAAACGGAAAGTTTTGATTTGCTGCCGAAATTCAGAAATGCCCAGAAAATCTAGTTTGAACAGCAAGAACAGGTTGTATGAAAGCATCATCAATTGAAAAATAGCCTCATTCGCCCAGAACGATTTCAGTAAAAGACGCCCAACGGCCATGTCATATTTGGCTTCCTTGATGTAATTTTCGGCATTGCCGCGTTTTTCGTACGCAATGACCACTTTTTCTGAAGCCAGTTCGGTATTGGTCACAAAGTAAAAGTATTCGTATTCGTCACCTTCTAAGAGAGATAATTGTGCCCTTTCTTTTTCTGGTTTCAATACGCGCGATACAACAAATCTTCTATCCTTGTCCCAGGTATTCAGTTTTGTAACAAGCTCCGTTGTTTCCCTGCCTTCATCACCTTGCGTGAATGAAATGGTTGGTGCTGTAACTTGAGAGGAGAGCGTTGGATACTCTTTGCCCTTGATCAAATACTGGCAACCGGCTGATTCGATGGTTGAAATGATCTCGTCATCAAAGTACCCACTGTCCATGCGGAACAGGATTTCCAAATCATCGGTTTTAATATGGGCAACGATTTCTTTGATCATTTCGGCAGCGCCGTTTGCAGTGTACGTATTGCCGCTGCGCACAAAGCCAGTAATGTAGGCCTTCAATTCATCACAGAAGGCAAACTGGATGTTGTAACACAAATTACCGGGCTTTTTTGGATTATAACCCTTCGCTGTTCCCTCTTGATGACCTTCGACATTGACTGTAGTGGCAACATGATAATGTCCTAATACAGCAATATAGAAATGTCCTAAACGGCATGAAAATCATTGTATGAAATGGACAATCAGAATGACCGAAACAGAACTAAAACGCAAGACCATCCTGGA
>JAAYJG010000155.1 GCA_012523055.1 Ruminiclostridium sp.
CCCGTAAGCCCTGACCTTGATAAATTCATTAGTGGAAAGCTATACAGGGTTGGATTTATATGTAAAAGTTTATAGATGATTTTGATTACTACAAAAAAATTGCCGTCAATGGCTTGACAGAAACAACGGGTGAATCCTGCGTTGACACGATCTCAAACCTGTAGTAAAATGTTTAGGGATATGCGCCCGTAGCTCAGTAGGATAGAGCACAAGTTTCCTAAACTTGGTGTCGCACGTTCGATTCGTGTCGGGCGTACCAGGGGTTTCAGTTAAACTGAAGCCCTTTTTTCATGCTCATGTTACATTTTATGTTGAAGGAAACTGTACGCCCACCGATTCATATGATGAAAGCAGGTGTTGGTCTGGAGGGAAAAAGGATGGATTGCCTTGCTGTTTATGATTCGGGAAATTATACGATTAAAATGAGCAGATATTTTGAAAAGAAAGGCCTTGTGTTTGAGGTGATATCGCTGCCTTGCAGGATTTCTTCCCAAGGCTGCGGGTATTGTTTGAAGTTTCCGGAGGAGCGCCTGAAGGAAGTTCTGGCCGGCAGCAGGGAAATGAATTATTGTGTTCGTGAACTTTTCAGAGTGAATAGGGGGTTTACGAAAAATGCATACGAGAAGCTTCCGATTCACTTATAAGACGAGGAAAACAAGAACTCCCTCAAAGCTGTTGTTGCACTTCCATGGCGTGGAAAAACAACTACCTCAGGGGAAGCGTGGTCTGTTATCCTGAGCGAAACCAAGGATCTCGCATCACCCCTGGCAAGATCCTTCGCTGCGCTCAGGATGACATCGCTGCGCCCAGGATGACATCACTGCGTTCAGGATAAAACATATACCGATTGAGCAGCTTATGAACAGATTAAAGAGCGTGAGAACAGTCTCCCACGACCCATGTGCCTCCAAACGACAAGAAACCCAGGCAGGTTTCACAGGAGTAACATACTTCAGGCTTCATTTCAATTCCTTTATAAAAATAAGCTTTTCTAAAAAGAGAATGTATACTATAATAGTGGACATACATGACAAAACGAAGGCCTCGAACCGGGAGTGTGAGCATGAAACTGACGGATCTGTCCAAGGTGCTGGAAATCACAAAGCATTTAACAATAGAAGCAGGAAAGATTATCCTGGAAGTCTATTCAAAGGATTTTTCCGTTGACTACAAGGCCGATCAATCTCCTGTTACCGAAGCCGATCAGAAAGCCAACACGTTCATCGTTCAGGCATTAAGCCAGGAATACCCCGAATGTGCCATTCTGGCCGAGGAATCCCGGGACAACCCCGAAAGGCTGAAAAACCAATGGTGCTTTATTATCGATCCGCTGGACGGCACAAAGGAATTCATAAAGAAAAACGGCGAGTTCACCGTGAATGTGGCGTTAGCCTTCCGTGGTAAACCCGTCCTGGGGGTCATCGGAATTCCCGTAACCGGTGAACTGTATTATGCTGTGAGAGGCATGGGGGCATTCTATGAAAAGAACGGACAAAATCGAAAAATAACTGTATCCTCCAGAACAGAGGATATCCGTATGATGGTCAGCCGTTCTCACCAGTCCGACAGGCTGCTGGCGTTGATCGAGAAGAATGGCATTAAGAATATCGCCAGTGTAGGCAGTGCCATCAAAGGGTGTCTTATCGCCAGAGGAGAAGCCGAAGTGTATTACAGGTTTGGCCACACGATGGAATGGGATACTGCAGCAATGCAATGCATCGTGGAAGAAGCGGGTGGAGTGTTCAGACAGATGGATGACAGTGAGATGACCTACAACCGGGTAAACAGTCTGAATGAAAAAGGGTTTTATGTCCTGAACCATCCCGCAAATCAATTAATCCTTTAGAGGAGTATGTTCATGAACCATCTTGATAAGCTTGAAAACAAGTCCATCCACATCCTGCGGGAAGCCTATGCCAGCTTTAAAAACCTGTGCATGCTGTGGTCCATCGGAAAGGACAGCACGGTTCTGTTATGGCTTGCGAGGAAAGCCTTCTTTGGCCATGTGCCCATTCCGCTGGTGCATATTGATACCCATTATAAAATACCTGAAATGATTGAATATCGTGATAATCTGGCCTTGGAATGGCACCTGGACATGATATATGGCGAGAACCGCGAGGCGCTGGATAATAAAGAAACATATCCGGATGGCAGAGCTACCCGTATTGATTGCTGCAAAAACCTGAAAACCGCCGCCCTTCGAAACACCTTAAGCGGGCAATGGCCACGCTATCGAATGAACCACGAGAAGAAAGCCTATGAAATTGATAAAAACTGCGAGCCCTATACAGGGGTCATTGTGGGCGTGCGTGCCGATGAAGAGGGCAGTCGGTCCAAAGAGCGGTATTTCTCACCCCGTGACAGAAACAACGACTGGGACATCGGCGATCAGCCGCCGGAGTTCTGGGGGCAATTCAAAACCGACTTTGCTCCGGGAACCCATCTTCGCATTCATCCGCTGCTGGACTGGACCGAGCTGGATATCTGGGAATACATCAAGCGTGAGAATGTTCCCACCGTATCGCTGTATTATGATCAAGGGCAGAGTAAACGGTATCGCTCGCTGGGTTGCTGGCCCTGCACAACCCCGGTGGATTCCGACGCGAAGGATATCGACGGTATCATCCTGGAGTTGAAGAGTGGAAAATTCGCGAACATCGCCGAACGCTCAGGACGCGCTCAGGACAAGGAAGATGGCGGAGGCCTGGAAGAATTACGCAAAGGCGGGTACATGTAATGCTTTTCGATTGATTCAATATAATAAGCATTAGAATCCGCTGCCTGGGCGACGTAAGTTCAGCTGAATATGTTAATTCGTTTGTCATCCTTAAATAGATATGAAGACACAAGCACAAAAGAGAACATCAATCGTAAGCTTATCATTCTGAGTAAAGCGAGGGATTTTGCGAATCGCCCGAAAAAGCGAAAAGTGAAATTGTCAACAGAGAAAAGAAAGGTTTATTTCAATGATGGGGAACACTGCGGAGCGTCCAATCAATAAAAGGGACTTAATCCACAAACAGGATATGAATATCGTAATCGTCGGTCATGTGGATCATGGAAAGAGCACGGTTATCGGCAGGTTATTGGCCGATACTCATTCTCTGCCTGAAGGAAAGCTGGAGCAGGTAAAGGAAACCTGCCGCCGTAACGCCAAGCCCTTTGAGTATGCCTTTCTGCTCGATGCCCTGAAGGACGAACGTTCCCAGGGGATAACCATTGATTCAGCCCGCTGCTTTTTCCAAACCGATGCCCGTAACTATATCATCATCGACGCACCTGGCCATATCGAGTTTTTGAAAAATATGATCACCGGTGCTGCCCGGGCAGAGGCCGCCCTTCTTGTCATTGATGCCCACGAGGGCGTGCAGGAGAACTCCCGGCGCCATGGGTACCTGCTTTCCATGCTGGGCATTCATCAGGTATGTGTGCTTGTGAACAAGATGGATTTAACAGGATACAATGAGCGGGCATTTCGCAAAATAGAACGCCAATACAGAAGGTTTTTGAAAAGGATTAATGTGGAACCCACCTGCTTCATTCCCATCAGTGCGATGGAGGGCGACAATATCGCCGATCACTCGGAAAAAATGCCCTGGTATGAAGGTGTGAATGTGCTTGAGGTCCTGGATTCGTTTGAAAATGAAACCGCTCAGGAGGAAAAGCCATTTCGGATGCCAGTGCAGGATGTATACAAATTTACTTTGAACGGTGATAATCGCCGCATTGTCGCCGGTACCATTGAAACCGGAAGAATTTCGGTTGGTGACGAGGTCGTATTTTATCCTTCAGGTAAACGAACCACCGTTAAAACCCTTGAAGCCTTTAACCGTGAACCGCAAGACTCTGTGGGGGCGGGCTGGACCTGCGGGTTTACCGTCAGTGAGCAGATTTATGTGAAGCGCGGTGAGATGGCCTGCCTTGCAAAAGAGCCTGCACCCAAGGTTACCGGGCGCATGCTGGTCAACCTGTTCTGGCTTGGGAAAAAGCCTCTGGTAAAGGGTAAAACCTATTTTCTGAAGCTGGGAACCGCCAAAGTGGGGATGCAGCTGGAAGAAATCCGCAGTGTTCTGGATGCCTCCAATTTGGACAGCCGCAAGAAGGAACAAGTGGATCGCCATGAGGTGGCGGAATGCGTTCTCAGCCTGGACAGGCATATTGCCTTTGATCTGATGAGCGATATTGCTGCATCAAGCCGTTTTGTCATCGTGGATGAATACGAGATCTGTGGCGGCGGCATTGTCATGCACGAAATGGAAGACCAAACCAGCTGGGTTCGTGACAAGGTGCTGATGAGAAATTATAAATGGGTAGGCAGCGATATCAGCAGTGAAAGCCGTGCGGAAAAGTATCACCAGAAGGCGGCGCTGGTCTTGATCACCGGTGAAAAATCAAGCCCCCGGAAAGAGCTTGCAAGAATTGTTGAAAAACAATTGTTTGATGAAGGCAGGTTTGTCTATTATCTGGGCATTGGCGGCCTGATGTTCGGGCTGGATGCCGATATTATTGATATCAACATGGTGCCGCTGAACAGGAAGGAACATATCCGCCGGTTGGCGGAGGTCGCCCATATCATGCTGGATGCAGGTGTGATTCTGATCGTATCCGCCGTTGAGCTGAATGCTACCGATTTGGATGTCATTCAAACAAGCGTCTCCCCTGAACTGGTTTCTGTGGTATGGGTTGGAAATGAACATACGACGGATATCCCTATAAAGCTGCATTTGCCCGAAAATGATAACCTGGAGGCTTCTGCGGATGCAATCCGCAAACACCTGAGCCTGTAACTGAGCGTAGCGAAGGATCTATTCAGGAGTAATGCAATGAATCTCCGCTTCGTTCAGGATGACAGGCTGTACCTGCTTACTGAGCGTAGCGAAGGATCTTGTGGTCGTCTGTCATGAAAAGTAGAGTTGGCATTCATGCTTCCCATGAATGGTTCGGTCAGTTACCGGAGGGGATTAAGAAACCCGTTTCCGATGGAGGAAATATGAGATTAACCAAAAAAAGCGAATATGCGCTGCTAGCCCTTATAGACCTTGCAAGATGTTATGGAAAGGATACTGCAAAGATTTTTGAAGTGGCCCAAAGAAACGGGATCCCCAAAAAGTACCTTGAGCAGATTTTTTTGCAGCTTAAAGGCGGGGGATATGTGCGAAGCATACGTGGGGCAAACGGCGGCTATGAACTGGCAAAAGCCCCGGATAAGATTTCGCTGGCTGAAATCATCCGTTTCATCGACGGGCCATTAGCCTCGGTGGGCTCTGCAAGCCTGTACTTTTTTGAGCATACGCCCATCGAACGAAGCGATAAACTGCTGCAGGTTTTTAAGGATATCCGCGATATCGTAGCCGATAAGCTTGAGAATACAACACTGGATCAACTAATCGATTAATGTGTCCCTTCACTCTGTTCAGCAGGCCGTGCCTGCTTATCTTTAATTGGTAACAAAAATGAATCAAAATACGCAAAAAAACCCGTACATCAGCATTTTCAGGGTAAACTTTTTGTGATATAATAAAATGCTGTACTTGTTCAGGTATCACAAAACATACCAAAAGCTCAAGAGGAATGCTGAATGAATTTTAACAAATTAAATGAGAAGGATATACGCGATTATATTAACGATTCCAGTATTTATCACCGGGGGCGCATGTATTTTTTCAACAGTTATGTTGAAGACTTAACCCTTTCCGAAGCGGAAGGCCTTATTGTTGCCCGAGTCCACGGGAGCAAGGATTATACGGTCGAGCTGCGCATGAATTCCAGCCAGGAGCTTGTGAATGAATCCTGCACATGCCCATTTTACAGGGAATGGGCAAGGCCCTGCAAACATATTGCCGCTGTACTGTTCGAAGCCCGCAAGCTGATCGAAAGCAAGCATACCCGATATCGTAACAGTTATAAAGCTGTTCAGGCTGTTTTCAACAGTCTCGACGCGGTGAATCGGGGATCATTTCAAGTCAAACGGCAACAGCTTTCATTATATCCCACACTTTATATCACCCAGTCTGACCGGGGCGTTACAGCCAGCCTGGAACTGCGCGCCGGAATCAATCGGCCCTATGTCATCAAAAACGCTGAAGAGTTCATCGATGCTTGGGTCAGTGGGAAGCGACTGGTCTATGGCAGGCTTTTCATCCTTGACAGCAAAACCCAGTTTTTTACCGAACGGGATGAGCAGATCATTCAATTACTGAAAGAAATTTATATAACCCATAGTGAACTGTCAAAACATGAAGGAGCATACCGGTTTGTCGGCTTGATCCGCGGCAAGCAGTTTTTGCTGATGCCTTCCAAACTGGAACGGTTTTTAGAGATAATGACAGGACAGACCATTCCAGCCTCAATATTCTCACAGGATCTGGAAATTGTCCCCGTTACCGACGGCCCCATTCCAATCACCTTCGAAATCAGACAGATGGATGAATGGCTTTCTGTCCGAATGGACTCGAAAGATCTGTTGACAGAAATCATTCCAGGGGGGTCTTACTATTATAATCAGGGGAAGATTTACAGAATACCCCAGGAACAGCGCAGGTACCTTTCAGTCATACAGGAAGGTTTCAAGCAAGCGGGGGTAAATGAAATCATCGTTCCGGTGCAGTATCAGAACCGCTTTATTTCAGAAGTGGTGCCATTAATGAAAAAGACGGGAGACGTCATGGTCAGCCCTTCCTTGAAGGAGAATATCATCCAGGCCCCGTTGCAGCCGGTGATCTATCTGGATCAATATAACAGAGGTATCAGCGCGCGGGTGGAGTTCAACTATGGCACTTACCAGGTGAACCCGGCTGTAAAGGAAGATTCAGCGGCGCTTCCAAACCAGTTCATCCTTAGAGATGTTGAAAAGGAGCAGCCAATCCTGAACTTTTTTTATCAAAACGGGTTTTCTGTAGAAAAGGATCTGTTCTGCCTTTTGGATAAAGCGGAAATCTATCGGTTTGTGTTTGAAGAGCTTTCCGGCCTGCAGAAACTGGCCGAAGTATATTATTCTGAAGAGTTTAAAAGGGTGACCGTCAGAAGGCGAGTTAAACTCTCGGGCAGAATATCCCTTGTGGAGGATCTTTTGGAGATCTCCTTTGACACCACCGATCTGGATTGGGATGAGCTGAAGGGTATTTTAGATGCCTTCCGAAAACGGAAGAAATTCTTCCGCCTGAAGGACGGTGCCATCCTGCCCCTGGATGAATATCCGGATCTAAATGAACTTGCCGATTTAGCCGATCGGATGGATCTGAACCCTAATGATTTGGAACAAGGCACCATACGCCTTCCAAAATATCGCGGCTTTTATCTGGACAGCCTTTTACAGGACAATGAAAACCAACTGCTGAAAAAAACCGATGAATTTGAAACATTCATAGAGTGCCTTTCCGCTGTAAAAAACCGAATGTATGACATTCCTGGCACTTTACAATCCGTACTCAGGGATTATCAAAAGGCAGGCTACCAATGGCTGAAGGTGCTGACCAACAGCGGGCTGGGCGGGATTCTCGCCGATGACATGGGCCTTGGAAAGACCTTGCAGGTTCTCGCCCTGGTGCTCTCGGAAAGGGAAAATCGTAAAAAGCCTTCTCTGGTCATCGCACCCACCTCTTTGGTGTACAACTGGGTGCTGGAGGCCAAAAAATTCACCCCCGAATTAAAGGTTATGGCTGTGTCGGGGCCTCTTTTGCAGCGACAGTCTTTGTGGGAGAAGATCGACCAAGTGGATCTGGTTATCACCTCTTACCCATTAATACGCAGGGATATTGAGGCCTATCAGAAGCATGCGTTTTCCTTTTGCTTCATTGATGAGGCACAGCATGTGAAAAACCATTTCACGCAAGCTGCCCGGGCTATCCGGAAAATATCAGCGATGAACAGGTTTGCGCTGACCGGCACACCCATGGAAAATTCTCTGATGGAGTTATGGGCAATTTTTGACTTTATCATGCCCTCCTACCTGTTCACACAGCAAAAGTTCCAGGAGCGCTTTGCCAAGCCGATCCTCACCGAGGAAAGCAAGGAAGCCGCGCTGGAGCTGAGCAGGCACATCCAGCCATTTATTCTTCGCAGGATGAAGCGGGATGTGTTGAAAGAATTGCCTGAAAAAATAGAAACCACACTGATCTGTGAACTGACCGATATTCAGAGGGATCTCTATCTGTCTGTTTTGGCCAGGGTAAGGCAGGAAATAACTGCGAACATTGAGGACAATAGCTTTGAGAAAAGCCAGATTCAAATCCTTGCTGCGCTGACAAGGTTGCGCCAGATTTGCTGTCATCCTCTTTCTTTTCTGGAGGATTATGAAGGCGGCAGCGGAAAGCTGAACCTTCTGGAGGAGCTTGTGGAGGGAGCGCTTGGCTCCGGACACAGAATCCTGCTGTTCTCACAGTTTACATCCATGCTGGACATTATTGAAAGGAACCTGAAGAAAAAGGATATCAGTTATTTTTATCTGTCGGGCAAAACCCCCGCAACGGAAAGGTCAGCCATTGTATCCAGGTTTAATGAAGGAGAAGGCCAGGTTTTTCTGCTATCGCTGAAGGCAGGGGGCACCGGGCTAACCCTCACCGGAGCGGATACGGTGATTCATTATGATCCCTGGTGGAACCCTGCAGTGGAAGAGCAGGCCACCGACCGAGCATACCGCATCGGTCAAGACAAGGTGGTTCAGGTTTTCAAACTGATCACTCGCAACACCATCGAAGAAAAGATTCAGCTTCTTCAGGAAAGAAAAAGAGAAATGATTGATATGGTCATCAAGCCCGGGGAGAGCATGCTTCATAAGCTTACAAAGGATGAAATCCGGGAATTGTTTGAATAAGTGACATGGGAAGAAGCCCAGCAACTGTTTGAGTAAGTAACATCGGGAAGAAGCCCGGGATTGTTTGAATAAGAACATAGGCGAAAAAATAATCGTACCCATGAGCACCACATTTTTTACGCGCCGTAGTATGCAGCGTGGCTGCGATATGCTATAATTGCCTTTGAAATATGGATCCTTTTTGAAAGGTAAGGTTTTTATGTTTGATAAGCTTGAATCGATAGAGAACAAATATGAAGAAATTAATATAAAGCTGACCGATCCTGTTATCATTTCCGATCAGGATTTGTACCCCAGGCTGATGAAGGAACACTCCGACCTGGGTGAAATTGTGGAGAAATTCCGGGAATATAAAGGGTTTAAAAAGGCTATTCAGGACGCGAAGGAAATGCTGGAAGATAAACCTGATAAAGAACTACGTGAAATGATCCTGGCTGAGATTGATGAAGCGGAAGCGGGCCTGGAGAAAACCACACAGGAATTAAAGATCCTGATGATGCCCAAGGACCCCAACGATGAACGCAACGTTATCATTGAAATTCGCGGCGGAGCGGGCGGAGATGAAGCAGCTCTGTTTTCCGGTGTTCTTTACCGCATGTTTACCCGATACGCCGAAAGAAAGAACTGGGACTATGACATCATTGATGCCAACGAAACAGAGCTGGGCGGTTTCAAGGAGGTTGTTTTCTCCATCGAGGGAAAAGGAGCATACAGCCGCCTGAAGTTTGAAAGCGGCGTCCATCGTGTGCAGCGGGTGCCGGCTACCGAGGCCAGCGGCAGGATTCATACCTCCACGGTAACCGTAGCGGTTCTGCCCGAGGTTGATGATGTGTCCGAGGTTGAGGTGAATCCGGCCGATATCAAGGTGGACACCTACCGGGCTTCCGGTGCCGGGGGGCAGCATATCAACAAAACCTCTTCAGCCATTCGCATTACACACCTTCCTTCGGGCATCGTGGTTACCTGCCAGGACCAAAGGTCACAGCATAAGAACCGCGATAAGGCCATGCGGGTTTTAAAGGCTAAACTGTATGAAATCGCCCGAACACAGGCAGACTCATCTATTGCTGAAGACAGGAAGTCTCAGGTGGGCACCGGTGACAGAAGTGAACGCATCCGCACGTATAATTTTCCGCAAGGACGCATCACTGATCACCGTATTGGCCTAACTTTGTATAAAATTGATCAAATTTTGGACGGGGACATGGATGAAATCATTGATGCGCTAACCACCGAAGATCAGACCAGGAAACTCGCGAACCAAAATGGTGAATAAAGAGATAACCTAATCTACCCACCGCTAAGGAGATCTTCAACCTTTATGACTGAAGCTACGTTATCGAGCGGTGGGGGGGTTATTTTGTTAATCGCTGCCCATAACCCTATGCTTCCGTCTTTTAGTGGTATGACAGAATTACTGCTTCGTTTCTACTAGTTTTTCATCGGTTATTTTCAACCTTTTTACAGCCCGGGTTCCCCAGGAAGCGTTAACAGCGTTGATCGCCGCTCCGATCAGAATTACATGCATAGCCCAGTGTAACCACATGAGCAAAAGAATGATGCCGGCGATACTTCCGTAAATGCTGGCAAACTTGAAAAATCGGTTCATAAAGAAGGAAAAGACAAAGGACAACAGCATCCAGAAAATAGTGGCGAATGCCGCCCCGGGAAATATTTCACCCACCTTAACCTTCTGTAGGGGGACGGTTTTATAAAGCAGCATAAAGATGATCAGAACAATCAGCACAGAGAACTGATATCTTAAGAAATCCCATATCCGAATAAAGGTATCGGGCGACCCAAGATATTGAAAAAATACTTCTCCCAGATATCGTCCAAATAAGAGCAAAATCGTTGATAAGACAACAAGCAGTACGAACGCAGCCGTAAGGACCAGTGACAACCCCAGTCGTTTCAACGGCGGGTGCTTCTCACCATCGTAAACGGCATTGATACTTACAATTAATGACTCAACAGCCCTGGAAAAGGGCCATAACGAAGCAATCACGCCACCAATGGATATAAACAGGTTCTTATTGGCTTGAGCGCTTTCAAGAATCTGCAGCGTCAATATATAGGTTGATGTTGGCAAAAAGCTTGATAGAGCCTGCATAACAAGCGTATTGTCCAAATGTGTTTCCTGAAACAGTGTCAGGGTGAAGGCGACAAAAGGAAAAAAGGCAAGAATAACAAAAAAGCTTGTTTGTGCTGCCAGAAAGGGTAGCTGAGCTTGTGTATACAGCTTGTAAACACTTTTTAAATAGTGAAAGAGCTTCTTGAAAAAATGCTTCATGAATATCCCCGGATAAAATATATCCCATCAATATATTCTATAAAAAAAACGCGAAATTATAGCATGACAACAGTATGTAAAATATGTAAATTGACCGGGTTGAATATTCCGCATGATATTGAACACCTCGACCGTACAAGTTGAACACTCTCACCGCCATGGTTGAACAGGGCTACCGGCGCCATTGAACATCTCTGTTGGGTTTAGCGGTATCATGTTGTTACACGCAAACGCGTGAATACAACAAAGGAGGTCATAGACATGACCAATTACCGCGAGATTCTGAGGTTGGACAACCTTGGGCTCAACAAGACACAAATAGCCGAAGCATGTGGGTATTCAAGGACTACAATCATCCAAACGCTCCGGCTGGCAAAGGAAAATCAGCTTCGGTATCCTTTGCCTGATAGTATGTCGGACAAACAACTAGCCGATTTGCTTTTTCCTACCACCGCCGGGAAGCCTGTCTTCAAAATGCCGGACTACGAGTATGTTTACCGGGAACTCCAGAAAAACGGCGTTACACTGAACCTGCTGTGGCTGGAATACTGTGACAACTGCAGATCCGTTGGAGAGATTCCATACCAGTCCACACAGTTCAACAAATACTACAATGACTTTCTTGTAAAAAAGAATGCCACCATGCATCTGAACCACAAACCAGGTGAGATCATGCAGGTTGACTGGGCGGGAGATACAGCAACTGTAATAGACACGGATACAGGTGAAGCGATACAAGCATACATTTTTGTTGCTACACTGCCTTTCAGCGGTTACAGCTATGTGGAGGCTTTCTTCTCCATGAAACAGGAATTCTGGACGGCAGCTCATGTCAATACTTACAGGTATTTCGGCGGAGTAGCCAGGATCATTCAGTGCGATAACTTGAAAACCGGCGTGGATAAGCATGGGCGTAATGAGGTTACTCTGAATCAAACCTACCGTGAGCTTGCTGAGCATTATGGTACAGCTGTCATACCCGCAAGGATCCGCACTCCTAAGGATAAAGCAATGGTCGAAGGTACTGTCGGCGTAATCTCCACCTTCATACTGGCTGCTATACGAAATGAAAAGTTTCTGTCTTTGTATGAGCTGAACACTGCCATATGGGAACGACTAGAGACCTTTAACCACAAACCGTTTCAAAAGAGAGACGGCAGCAGAGCATCGGCATTTGAGGAAGAGAAGGCATTTTTGTTGCCTTTACCGCCAAAGTCATTCGAATTGGCAACATGGAAAGTGGCGACAGTCGGACCGAACTACCATATTACCATCGATGGAATGAATTACTCTGTTCCATATGAATATATCAAGCAGAAGGTGGATGTGCGCATTACGAAGGGAACTGTGGAGATTTTCTTCGATGGAAACCGCATTTGCTCTCATCCTCGTCTGTATGGCTGGGCTAATCAATACAGCACTGTGGAAGACCATATGCCACCGAACCATCAGCAATATGTGCAATGGAACGGTGAGCGGTTCGCCAAATGGGCTGCTAAGATCGGGCACAATACAGAAACTGTTGTCCGCGCCATTCTCGCCAGCTACAAGGTTGAACAGCAAGGCTACAAGGCTTGTATGGGACTTCTTAAACTAGCCGATAAATATTCGGCAGAGCGCCTTGAAAACGCTTGCAAAAGGGCACTGACATACACACCTCGGCCGTCTCTGAAAAATGTGCAGACCATTCTGAGTTCCGGTCAGGATAAGATTCAAGACGACTCTGCAACAAAGTCTTCTTCCTCTCAATACGGGTTTACCCGTGGCGCGGACTACTACGACAGGAGGAAAAAGTGATGCTGACAGAAAACACTGTAAACAAACTCCGGGAAATGCATCTCAGCGTTATGGCTTCCGCTGTAAAAGAGCAGTTGACCAACACTCAGTTTCACAGTTTGTCCTTTGAAGACCGTTTCGGCCTGATCGTGGATAAGGAGTGGTGCGCCAGAAAAAGCAATCATCTTAAAAAGCTGATTAAACAGGCCTCTTTCTCCGAACCCGGTACTTGTGTGGAAGATATTGAGTACCATCCAGACAGGAATCTGGATAAAAACCAGATCGCGAGGCTCTCCACATGCAATTACATAGCCGAGCATCACAATGTCATGTTGCTTGGTGCCACCGGCAGTGGGAAGACCTATCTTGCTTGCGCTCTTGGTATGGCAGCGGTTCGCAATTATCTTACTGTAAAATACATCCGTCTACCGGAACTACTCGTAGATCTTTCCATCGCTCGTGGAAGCGGAACGATCCGTAAGGTCATGGCACAATACAAGAAATATTCACTACTGATCATTGATGAATGGTTACTCTATCCACTTAAGGATGCGGAGACAAGGGACCTGCTTGAGATTATTGAAGCCAGGTACAAAAAGGCATCCACCATATTTTGCTCGCAATTTGATGTTCCGGGATGGCGTGACAAATTGGGCGATCCAATTCTCGCCGATGCCATCTGTGACCGCATCGTCCACGATTCCTATACTATTGTAATCGACTGCAAGGACTCCATGCGGAAACGAAAAGGAATTTCAGAGGATTAACAAAAGAGCCTTCGGCTCATCGGGCTCTGCCCGAACCCGAGGTTTAACGCATTAAGGTTTTCCAGGAAGAGTGATTGCCTATGGATAAATGCAAAAAAGAAGAGTAATATCCCAGCGCGTGAACACATGGTATCACTCTTCCTGCCAAACCCCGTATTCGGCGCTCGTGGCGCTCCTCAGCGTTGCACTATCCTCCGCTACGGCTAAAAGCATATTTATGATACCATGAGAACCTAGCAGCTTCAATGTACAAACCTGGCGAAAACACTGATCAACTTGTGCGGTGATGGTGTTCAATTTCAGCGGTAGTACTGTTCAATTTCGCCGGTTGAAGTGTCCTCAAAAAACGGAATATTCACGGGTTCAAGGGAATAACTAACTGCGTAAAAAACTTGACACTGTGTTGCCCGCTGTGTTAGAATTACAAAGCGATGTTCGAATGGACAACGTTTTTGCTAAAAAGCGCATATTTTTATTTGGAGAGATGGCTGAGCTGGTCTAAGGCGCACGACTGGAAATCGTGTGAGCGTGTTGAGCGCTCCGGAGGTTCGAATCCTCTTCTCTCCGCCAAAATCAAGGGTTTCAGGGATTATCGATATTATGATAATCCCTGAATTTTTTGATTCTTCTAACATTTTTCTAACATTAGTCTTTTTTTAGCTTGCTTCAAACAAATCATTTATTTTGTTTGCGGTTTGTTTTTTCATTCCTGAGTCTACGTGGGTATATATATTCGCAGTTACTGATATATCGCTATGTCCTAACCAAATTTGAATTTCCTTTAAGCTTACTCCTATTTTTAGTAAATAACTAGCGGTAGTTTACAAGTTAATTAGTGTAAAATCTTCAATCCCTTTGATGTCAAGGCCTCCAAGGAATTATGGGCGTATACCTAACTGTATTTCTTCTTTAGTTGATATAAGCTTTCTATCTGCTC
>JAAYJG010000156.1 GCA_012523055.1 Ruminiclostridium sp.
AAGAATAAAAGTTTCTGGTGGCAATGACGGAGAGGACACACCTGTTCCCATCCCGAACACAGAAGTTAAGCTCTCCAGTGCCGATGATACTTGGGTGGTAACGCCCCGGGAAAGTAGGTCGCTGCCGAATTTATATTCCTCAATAGCTCAGTCGGTAGAGCATACGGCTGTTAACCGCAGGGTCGTTGGTTCGAGTCCAACTTGGGGAGCCAAATGGAGATATACGCAGGTATATCTCTTTTTGTTTTCGGTAGAAAACAGATTTGCGTACACGATTTGTGCATAAAGCCATCGATTTTTCCAAAAGCCTCACGCAACTTGAATTTGAGTGTCTGGAGCTTTCCGGAAGAACTACAATAAACGAAATGGCAGAGAAGTTGAATTTATCTTTCGCAAACATGAACAGCCTGTTAAAAAGAATGAGTGAGCGTTATATGATCTTGTTTTCACCGTACTATTAAATTTTTGATAAATTGACAGGCCAGGAACAAAATCTGTTAAGTGATAAAAAACAGGGAGCTTAGGTTACTGATAAATTGTTCTACTTATGGTAGAATAGAAAATATCAATATTCACTTTTTCTCCTTGAACTGAAAGGGAATTGTTATGCAACTGGTTTCACTGGAGCGATGCGACAGTTACGACGAAGAAGTTATATATAAGGCAATAGAAAGGCTTATCGACAACCTTGGAGGTTGGAAGTCTTTCATCCGCCCGGGGAAAAAGGTTGCTCTCAAGCCCAACCTGCTGACGTTCAAAAAGTCTGAAGCAGCAGCAACAACCCACCCCTCTGTGGTAAAGGCTGTTATATCACAAATCCAAAAGGCGGGTGGCATCGTTTCTATTGTAGAAAGCCCGGGAGGGCCTTATAGCACGACCATTCTGAAACATGTATATAAGGCTACGGGTATAGAAAGAATAGCTGATCAAACAGGTGCTGTTTTGAATTACGATCTCAGGGTCAGTAAAATCAACAGGGAGCAATCGAAGTACATCAAGCAGCTGGAAGTCTTAAAACCCCTTATTGATGCAGACATCGTTATCAATCTTCCAAAATTGAAAACGCATACGATGATGACCTTCACCGGGGCTGTGAAAAATATGTTTGGTGCCATAGCAGGTACTGCGAAGGCAGATATGCATCTGCGGATGGCTGACTATATTAAATTTGCGGATTGTCTGATAGACATTTTTCTAAGTGTCAAACCAACCCTGAATATCATGGATGCGATTGATGGCATGGAGGGTTATGGCCCGAACAATGGCAACCCCAGACATATCGGTGTGTTAATGGCATCAACGGATGGCTTTTCGTTGGATGCGGCTGCGTTAAAGATGATCGGGTTATCTGTTGAGAAGGTTCCGGTGATGTTCAACGCAAAGGAGAGAAAACTGCTGGATGAACAGATCAAAATCGTTGGTGAACCGATTGAAAATGTTATCATCACAGATTACAACATACCGCTTCTAAGTGAACATGAAAGAGCTGACAAATACGACCGTGGCATGATGAAGCACCTGAAAAAATGGTTAAGGCCCAGGCCTGAAATTCAAAAAAGCCTTTGCGTGGAATGTGGTACTTGCGTCGGAAACTGCCCACCAAGGGTGATAACCATCGATAAAGACGGAAAACCCGACATTGATTATCAAAACTGTATCCGTTGCTTCTGCTGCCAGGAGCTTTGTACTCATAATGCTATTACCGTTAACAGAAGCGTACTATCCAAGATCATGATGCACAAGAATATGGCAGGGCAAAAATGAGTGGGTTTTATCTTAACAATCAGACAAAAAATGACGATATGTTTATATAAGGTATTCACTCGATATTTATTATTTTATAGGGACATGTAGGAGAGACTTATGAATGTGGAATATATTAACCCGTTTATAGAGGCAAGCCAACAGGTTTTTCAAATGATGACCGGTATAAAACCAGCTCTTGGCAAAGTTTATCTGAAAAATTCACCTTATGAAAGTGATGCTATTGCGGGTATCGTAGGGTTAACCGGAAAGATGCGGGGGCAGGTCATCATAACATTAAGTATAGACACCGCTAAATCTGTGGCGTCCAGCATGATGGGCGGCATGCCTGTGGAGGCTATGGATGAAATCGCCAACAGCGCAATATCGGAATTGGGAAATATGATAATGGGAAATACCGCTACCATTTTAGCCAACAAGGGGATCGGCATTGAAATCACTCCCCCGTCGTTGCTGACCGGAGAAAGAATAAAGATTTCATCTGCGGGTATGCAAACCATATGTGTTCCCCTCGAGCTTGGCGAGGACAAAAGGGTGAGTTTGGACATCGCTATCGAGAAATAATACAGCTGAATTCCTGCTCAGGAATTCAAGATATCACAGGAGTATGCTATGCAATTGAATATAGTTCTGGTAGAGCCAGAAATACCGCAGAACACCGGAAACATTGCCCGAACCTGCGCAGCGACCGGGGCAAGGCTTCATCTGGTCAAACCTCTTGGCTTTTCGGTACAGGATAAATATCTGAAACGCGCGGGTCTGGATTACTGGAACGATGTTGAAATCATTTATCACAGGAATTACCATGCGTTCAACGAACAATATCCGCAAGCTCCGTTTTATTATGTAACAACGAAAGCGGAACGAGTTTATTCCGAGGTATCCTATCCTGATGAGTGTTTTTTTATTTTCGGAAAAGAGACGAAAGGCCTGCCGGAGGAGTTGCTGCTTGAAAACTATCATGCTTGTGTTCGCATTCCCATGCGTCCGGTCATCCGCTCATTAAATCTTGCAAATTCAGTGGCTGTTATAACCTATGAGTTCTTCCGTCAAAAATCTTTCAGTGATTTTCAGCTTCAAGGCTTCCTCAAACACCCTTAAAGGTCCTTTATCATAGTCAGGTACACAATTCTCTCAGGCGCTTATTGAATTTTACGGCAAGAAATGATAAGTTTAAACATATCACCGAGTGGTATCAGATAGGATGGATACGGATCATCCTTCATAAAATAAAGTTCTGATGCTTTTTGCCATGAGGAGGGTTTTTATATGGAGATAAAACGTATTGGTGTTTTAACCAGCGGTGGTGACTGCCCTGGGTTGAATACAGCAGTCCGGGCGGTGGTTAAGTCGGCCATCAACAATTATGAATATGATATCATCGGGTTTCGCGACGGTTATCGCGGTCTGGTGGAAAACAGGTTCAGAAGAATTGAACTATCGGATGTGTCAGGTATTCTGGACAAGGGAGGAACAATTCTTGGCACGACAAATCGCTACAATCCCTTCAGCGTCCCCTTTGACAAGGACGGAACCAAAACATTGCGGGATATGAGTGAAAGAATCAGAGAAAACCTGGCCATGCATTCCATCGATTGCCTGGTAGTCATTGGGGGAGATACAACCATCCGTTATGCCAGCATGCTTTGTGAAAAAGGGATCCCCGTCGTTGCGATCCCCAAAGCCATTGAAAATGACATTTACGGAACAGAGATGTCCTTTGGCTTCATGACAGCCGTAAATACCGCCACTCAGGCCATTGACAAACTTCATTCCACCGCGGAGGCTCATCATCGGGTAATGGTTCTTGAGGTGATGGGAAGGGTTTCCGGATGGGTAGCATTGGAATCAGGCATCGCAGGCGGCGCCGATGTGATTCTGATCCCGGAGATCCATTACGATATCCAAAAGGTTGCCAGAGCCATACTGCAAAGGCGAAACGCGGGAAAGGGCTTCAGTATCATTGTTGCTGCCGAAGGCGCAAGGCCTGTAGGCTCGGTGGTGAAAAGCATTGAAGATACGAGAGGAGACTTTACTTATCAGGGAGGTACAAGCAACTTGCTCGCGAAAGAGCTGGAAAGCCTGACCTCCATTGAAACACGCATTACCGTTTTGGGATATCTGCAAAGAGGGGGCGATCCTTCCGCTTATGACAGAATTCTTTCAACACGGTTTGGTGCCGCTGCCGTTAAAATGATTCACAACGGTGAAGTCAACAGAATGGTCTGTATGGATCAACACACCATCAAATCCATCCCATTGCACGAAACCGCAGGAAGAATCAGGGTGGTTCCTCCCGGCAGTGAGATTACGGAAATTGCGAGGGACATGGGCGTCAGCTTTGGAGATTAATCTGTTTATCAAATGCCTTTCAATAAAGGGTAAAGGCTTGTGGCGCATTCCAATTGGTACGCACCTTTAGTGACGGGTCGAGACTTGTGGCACGTTCCGGTTGGTACGCACCTTTAGTCACGGGCCAAGGCTTATGGTGCGTTCCAGTTGGTACACACCTTCAGTTACGGGTCAAGGCTTGTGGCGCGTTCCAGTTGGTACGCACCTTCAGTGGGGGATCGTACCCGCCACTGAAGCAGAAATCGGTTCATCCCCCGCCACGCGTTTTTTAGCCCAAAGGGCTAAAAATACGCTATGAGGCAGGGGTAGTAGAGTATTCAATCAACAACAATCAGTAAGGAGCAGTTTATTATGCAATGGAAGGAAATCGAGCTTTCCAGCCAGGATGTTTTCAGGAAAGCATTCAACAGCAGGCAGTCTCAGGCCTCTGAAATGAGTTTTGCCAATATGTTCATGTGGAGAAAAAACTACAAAACCGTATACAAAGTGATCAACAATATGCTATGTATGGTTTCCAATTCAAGAATGACAAGGCCATTCGCCTTTATGCCGGTTCCTCTTGACCAGTTTGAGCCGGAAGCGTTTCAAAAAACGGTTGGTGAAATAAAGAACTTTTTTGACAGCAAAGGCTGGAGGTTTATTTTCGGACGGGTGGAAGAAAGCAACATACCTTTGCTGCAACAGCACCTGGGTGTAAAGTTTGAAGCAGTTAATAATGAGGACAATTCCGATTATCTATACGAAACAGAGAGCCTTGTCACCCTTGCAGGAAAAAAGCTAAGCGCTAAGCGCAACCACATTAACAAGTTCATGCGGGAGTACGGCAGTTTCGAATATGTAGAACTGACCAGTGAACTGGCTTCGGAATGTAAAAGGATTTTTGAACAATGGTGTAAAACTAATGAAGCCTGTGATTGTCAGGTTCCTGAAGAATGTGAAAAATGGGCGTGCTCTCAGTTGTTGGACAACTGGGATGTCATACCGGGTTTGAAAGGGGCACTCATCAAGGTAAATGGAAGGTTTGAAGCATTTACGATTGGTGAAATGCTCAATGCAGATACAGCCGTTATTCACATTGAAAAAGGGAATACTGAAATACATGGGGTTTATACCCTTATCAACAGAGAGTTTGTTGCAAGAACCTTCCCCGATACAAAGTACATCAACCGGGAAGAAGATATGGGAAAAGAGGGCTTGCGTAAAGCAAAAAGCTCTTATTATCCTATTGGCTTCGTTCATAAGTACGACATTTTTCCTGAGTTTTAGCGGGTTTTCCAGTTCACGATTGACAAGGCATGGTCTTTTTAATAGTATTAGTAATATGATCACTCGTCCCAGTTAAAACCAGAAAAAGCACGCATGCATAGAACATAGTATGGATATTTTATTCATACGCTTGTTTTCAAGTAGATGCAGTGAACTCAAGGTTTAAACAGAGTGATTTCTAAATGCATGTAAGATGCAGAACAGGAGAATATAATGCTTCATTATCCAAAGGTTGCAGTTGTCATGGGCAGCGATTCTGATTACCCGGTATTGGAAAACGGCATTAAAATTTTGAAGGATTTTGGTGTTGAAACAACAGTAATGGTTTGCTCCGCGCACAGAACCCCCGATAAAGCAGCAATATTTGCCAAACAGGCCGAAGAAAATGGTTATGAGGTTATCATTGCGGCAGCCGGAAAAGCCGCACATCTTCCCGGGGTTTTGGCGGCATATACGGTTCTGCCGGTCATCGGTCTTCCGGTAAAGTCTTCCACTCTGGATGGTCTGGATTCATTGCTTTCCATTGTGCAGATGCCTTCAGGCATTCCCGTGGCAACTGTTGCCATAGACGGCAGTGAAAATGCCGCCTTACTGGCCGTTCAGATTCTTGGCGGCAAATACCCGGATCTGAGAGAAAAAATGCATGCCTATAAGGAGAAAATGAAACAATCCGTTGAACAGAAGGACAAACGTCTGCAGGATAAGCTGAACGGGTTGAAAACCACCTGATCGTTTGAAAAACATAACTCATGGAGGTTGGAAATATGGCTAATTACAAGGATGCGGGCGTGGATGTTCATGCCGGCTATAAAGCGGTTGAACTGATGAAAAAGCATATCAAAAAGACAATGCGGCCCGAAGTTCTTACAGATGTGGGCGGTTTTGGCGGTTTATTCTCCCTGGAGGGTATGACCATGAAAAAACCAGTTCTGGTATCGGGCACCGACGGTGTCGGAACGAAGCTGAAGCTGGCTTTCCTGATGGACAGGCATGATACGATTGGCATCGACTGTGTTGCGATGTGTGTGAACGATATCGTCTGCAGTGGTGCCCAGCCCCTGTTTTTTCTGGACTATATCGCTACGGGGAAAAATTACCCCGAGAGGATCGAAAGCATTGTAAAGGGTGTCGCAGAAGGCTGCCAGATGGCAGGATGTGCCCTGATTGGCGGGGAAACTGCTGAAATGCCGGGATTTTATTCCGAGGATGAATATGACTTGGCCGGTTTCTCGGTTGGCATTGTAGATAGGGATCAGATCATTGACGGCAGTAAAATCAGGCAGGGTGACAAGTTGATCGGGATAGGTTCCTCAGGGGTTCACAGCAATGGTTTTTCACTGATCAGAAAGCTTTTTTCGATGAAAAAGGAAGCTTTAAACCAGTGGTATGATGAATTGAACAGTTCATTGGGGGATGCTTTGCTGCGTCCGACGAAAATTTATGTGAAAACAATTCTCACCCTGATGCATAAATTCGAGCTGAAGGGTATCTCTCATATCACCGGGGGCGGCTTTATTGAAAATATTCCAAGGATCCTTCCGGAAGAAGGGCTGCGTGTAGCCATTCACAATGGCACATGGACAATTCCTCCCATCTTTAAGATGATGCAAAGGCTTGGCGACATTTCCGACAGCGATATTTACAACACTTTTAATATGGGCATCGGGATGGTGCTGGCAGTGGATGCCGCCATTGCGGATAGCATTGTAAGCGCTTTGCATGAATTGGGTGAGGAAGCCTGGTGCATTGGTGAAATTGAAGCAGGCGAGGGTCGGATAAGGATATGCTGAAAATCGGTGTAATGGTCTCGGGTGGAGGGACGAATCTGCAGGCAATTCTTGACAGGATCGATGACGGAACCCTTCAAAACTGCCGGGTTGTAACCGTTGTATCCAGCAGAGAAGGGGTCTATGCCCTGGAGAGGGCAAACAGCAGGGGTATCCCTACTGCGGTTATCTCAAGAAAAAGTTTTGAAACGGTCGCGGAATATGATCGAGTGCTCATTGATCACATGCGTCAATATAATGTGGAGCTTGTTGTACTGGCCGGTTTTTTAAGCCTTCTTGGAGAAGGCTTTGTATCAGCCTGGAAGGATGCCATTATCAACGTCCATCCCGCTTTAATCCCATCCTTTTGCGGCAAAGGCTTTTATGGCATCAAGCCCCATCAAAGCGCTCTTGAATATGGTGTAAAAATTACCGGTGCAACGGTTCATTTTGTTGAGCTTGAATATGATTCAGGCCCTATTATTATGCAAAAGGCCGTTGAGGTTTGTCCGGAGGATACACCCGAAACACTGCAGCGAAGGGTTATGGAGCAGGGAGAGTGGGTCATTCTTCCCGAAGCGATCAGGCTGTTTGCGCAAGGCAGGCTGAAGGTTGACGGAAGAAGAGTTGAGATAAAACAGAACGCTGTATGATTAAGGCGTTTTATCAGATGCCACAAGTTAAAAACACTGTTTGCGTTCTGAAAGCATTTTAGTGCAGGAATTCAGGATTAATCGTTACATGAGGAGAAAAAAATGAATGTACTGGTTGTTGGTTCAGGTGGCCGGGAGCATGCGATAGTCTGGAAGCTCGCTCAAAGCCCCAGGGTAACAAAGCTTTATTGTGCACCCGGAAACGGCGGCATTTCAGACATTGCCCAATGCCTTCCGGTGAATGCCCTTGATATGGAGGGCATGGTGAATGCCGCAAAAGAGAAGAAGATTGATCTGGTCATGGTGGCTCCGGACGATCCCCTGGCAAAGGGAATGGTGAACGCTATGACAGACGCGGGAATCAGGGCTTTCGGACCGACCAGGGAAGCTGCGTTGATTGAATCCAGTAAAGTCTTTTCAAAAAATCTGATGAAAAAGTATGGCATTCCGACAGCCGAATATGCCGTTTTCAATGACAGCTCTGAAGCGTTGAAATGCCTGCCGAATCGTAAATACCCTCTGGTTGTGAAGGCAGATGGCCTTGCACTGGGCAAGGGGGTTATCATTTGTCAGAACCAACAGGAAGCACAAACGGCTATCAACAATATCATGGAGAACGCGCAGTTCGGAGAATCCGGGAAACAGGTGGTCATTGAAGAGTTCTTAACCGGCCCGGAGGTCACCATTTTAGCTTTTACGGACGGAAAAACCATTGTGCCAATGGTCAGCTCACAGGATCACAAAAGGGCGTATGATGGTGATCAGGGCCTGAACACAGGGGGGATGGGCACTTTTTCTCCCAGCCGGGTTTATACTGATGAAATTGCGGAAACCTGTATGAAAAAGATTTTCATACCTTCCATCAACGCAATGAACAATGAAGGCCGCACCTTTAAGGGGATTCTTTATTTTGGACTGATGCTCACAGAAAATGGACCCATGCTGATAGAGTACAATGCCCGTTTCGGAGATCCCGAAGCCCAGGTGGTTTTACCACGCCTAAAGACAGATTTAATGGATATCTTCGATGCCATTATGGATGGAGAGCTGGATAAAGTCAATATCGAGTGGACCGACCAGGCCTGTGTATGTGTGATCATGGCGTCGGGCGGGTACCCTGAAAGCTACCGCAAAGGGTATAGGATTGATGGTCTGGATAAGGTTTCGGATGTGATTGTATTTCATGCCGGAACTAAAAAGGAGACTGGACAATATTATACAAACGGGGGAAGAGTCCTTGGTGTTACAGCGATCGACGACACAATAGAAAAAGCCAGGGTGAGGGCGTATCAGGCTGTATCGGAAATTCATTTCCAGGATGCCCAT
>JAAYJG010000014.1 GCA_012523055.1 Ruminiclostridium sp.
TTATGCCATCCCCTGTAGTAACAATGGTAGTAAACCTGCTAGTATGCTCCTTTATTCTTGAACAGCAGCATGAATACTGTCTTGAATATGATTTCGATGTCCCTCCAAACTGTCCAGTTGTCGATGTATTTGGTATCCAGCCTTACAACCTCGTCAAAATTGGTTACATCGCTTCTTCCGCTAATCTGCCACATACCGGTGATTCCGGGCTTGATGCTGATTCTTCTGTGATGCAGGTTTTTATATTTCTGAACCTCGTCCACGGTTGGGGGCCTGGTTCCCACAAGGCTCATTTCACCCTTGAGTACATTGATAAACTGGGGCAGCTCGTCCAGGCTGGTTTTTCTTAAAAATGCCCCGACCTTTGTAACCCTGGGATCGTTATCCATTTTAAACATATATCCGTCTTTGATCTTGTTGCTTTTCATCAGTTCTTTTTTTTTTATTTCTGCGTCATCACACATAGAGCGGAACTTGTACAATCCAAAATGCCGCCCGTTCTGCCCTACCCTGGTTTGCTTGAACAGGATGGGGCCTTTCGAATCCAGCTTGATTGCAGAGATAATGAAAATAGAGAATACCCCCATGATGATTAGCCCAACCACGCTTCCGGCAATATCCAGAATGCGCTTCAGCAGCAGCTGCGTATTGTTCAGGCTTACGGTATGGTAGGTTAACACCGGCAGGGTGCCCACGCTCAGCAGGCAGGTTTTTGCCATCTGCACGTCAAACAGGTCCAGCACCAGCTTAACGGTAAGGCCTCTTTCCTCACACAGCAGCAGGTATTTTTCAACCTCGCCCATATAGTTTCTGGGGAGGGCAAAAATAACTTCATCCACAACATTTTTATTCAGAATCTCCTCTATGTTATCAATAGTCCCCAGATAATTGGAGGAGTTGGACTTATCGGTACTGTTCGAAACCAGGATATGCCCGATAATATCATAACGGAAGCTTGTTTTATTGATGTAGTACAGGTAGTTCTCAATCATTTTGGGGTTCCCGACAACAATGGTTTTGCAAACCCCCTTGTTGCGGAGCTTTTTCAAAATGGTCAGGCTGAAGCAGCGCTCGAAGGTTAACGTGATGGTGGAAAATAGAACATAATAGCCAAGGAAGTGGTATTTGTCCGGGCTTTCCTGAATGAATGGCGCCAGTATAAGGCAGAAAAAGGTAGACACCAGACAGGAAAACAATACGTTCCGGATAATCCGATCCTGGTAATTGAAGGTGGACAAATGGTACATTTCCATCGCATACATGGACATGAAAAACACCGGGATATAAATGACCAGAATCCAAAGATGACGTTCGGCAATGAGAACGTGCTCCTTCACAAAAAAGGACACAACACTGAACGTTATCATAAACGCTGCAGCGATGCTGAACAGATCAAAAATGATCTGCGCTATATTTGTAAAAGCTTTTCGGTTTGAACGGTACATTCTCAATTACCTCCAGGGGCAAGGTAACTTTTTACGAGTTGTCAAACCAAGCTGCCAATTACCAACGAATTTTCTGAATAAAAAAAACCGAGTAGTGCTGCACACTTCACGGCAACCGATCGATCATAGCCGTTTTTTGATGTCCGCAGATTAAGAACAACAGTTAACAAACAAACACTTATCTTTTTCTGTGCGTGTTTGTCAGTACGGCCTTAGACTCTGGCTTTGCGCCCCACCCTTTTAAGTGGTTTGCCTTTGTCGATGTTATTGTCTGTTGTTCCAACTACAAATTCCCAATTGTCATATCCATATTATTCTACTATGAAAACCATTTGTTGTCAATCAATTTTTGCTATATTACGCCAAAAAAATCTATGGTGTTCGCCCGTAGATGGCATATTATGTCATGTTTTGTGATAAGATTCTCATGGCCTGCGATATTCCTTTCCGGTTTGGGGTATATGGCCGTAGAACAGCGGAATCAGTTCTGTTCAAGGTTTATTTTAAACGCGACGGAAGCGGTTACATCCTCAAGCTCTTCCCCCGATTCTTCATCCATTTTCAGCGTGTACTGCAAATCGATGGATTCACCCAAGGGTAACCGGATCTGATCGGAAGTGTCCAGGAAGATGCCGTCATTCACAACGATTGAAGATAAGCTTGCCTTATCCAGCAGCGTGCTGGTGAAAACCAGAAAGCTGCCCTTTTTCACCGTCAGCTTCATATGGTCCAGAAAGGACTGGTACACTGTATCCCGGCTGTATAGGGGCTGATACTGCTTCAGGGATATGTCGAACCCCAGGCTGCTCAGCCTGGCGCCAATTTCACTGGAAACCCGGATGATGCCATGCTCTTCCCGGCCGGGATACCACAACTCACCGCCAAAGGGGTTTCCAGAGCAGGTGACCTCACCCTCCCCGTTTATTCGTATCAGCACATTGGGCTCTACATTTTCCACGGTGGCATAGGTTATGCCGGCCAGTGCAAAAACAAGGCAGGCAACACCTAAAAGACAGAAGAAATAGAACAGTTTTCTGATCAGGGTTGGATTCATTTTCATCACAATACTCACCTCACAGCATATTCATCCGCAAATATACTTCCATTATAACTCTCTGCAAGGTTTTAGCTTCACAAGATCAAGTACTTTTCACTACCTATAAAGTGTAATGCCTATGGTACAAAGGTAGCAGTCATTCGTTTGTTCCTTCGCTGCCCGCCATCGCGGGTTCGACAGGGACGGGCTTTACCCTTGCCTTGAAATTACTTTTTTGTTTGCCGGCCCTATGGCCGTTGTTTTTTTCGGGGCTTGCCCCCGGGTGCCCGGCATGATCCTTCAGGTTGAAGGTGTACATCCATAAATCGGTGAACACAAAGAATTGCGTTATTTTTTCCGGGTGTTCATCAAACCTGTAAATAACGGGTTTACCAACCTCGTCGGCCAGCTTCACCAGATCCTCCATCGAGCGAACGGAGCATTGATTTTCATAACCCGCTGCGGCGTCGCCGTTAATGGCCACCAAACGGCTGCCATGCCTTTTGAAAATTTTGTTCAGCTCCTTGATATGCCGGCTTTTCCCGTCTGCACCGATTGTAAGGAAAACGAGGAACAGAACAAAAACAGCCATAATTCCCACGCAAACAAAATACAGTTGAATTCTGCTTTGGTGATTCACCGGAACCCGGATGGTTTCCTGGATGGCCCCTTCCAGCTGCCCCAGTGCAGCCTTCTGTATTTCAAAGCTGTTTTCATCCAGCGGGATGATTAAAGCCTGCGAGTTTGTTTCAACGATGGGCCCTTTATCTGTCTCAGCCGTCAGGGTGGTGTTCATCGTGACGCACACCCTGGTTGAAAGGCTTACCCTGGATAATGCCTGCACTTCGTTGCAAAAGCTTTTATACTCGCTGAAATGGATGGAAACCTTCTTTGAAAAGCGGTCTGCTTTTTGTTGGATCCGGGTAATCGTTTTAGGCCATAGCACATATTCCTTTTTCCAGATCGTTTTCGTCGAGCCGCCGGTATTGTTCTTTTCATTGGAGGTAAGATCACTGTAACCTTCCACAGCCGCGATGATTTCATATTCCCCCTGTATGCTGGAAGCTCTCTCGCCTTCAAACGCATAGCTAAACGATGCCTCAATGGTATCGATGAATTCGGTAATGTATATGCTTCCCTCCCCCAGGCTGGGCTCTTCATACAGGATATTGGGCTTCAGGAACACCTCATATTGGATGTTCCCCTGCTGGCTGTAAGCGAAAACCGAAATTTGTTCTTCCTTATATTCAGGAACTTTTGCATCTCTATAAATCAGCACCGGGAAAACGATGATCAGAATACAGGATATGCACAGTAACGCCACTTTTAACCTTTTATTGATTTTTAACCTCATCATGCCCGTCCCCTTTATCGATGATTTGAACGCTTTTTTCTACATTATATGGAATCACCCCTGTTTTTACAAATATTGCAGGCTTATTTCCCGGTTAAGCGCAAAATTGGGGTAAACCTGCTTTGCACAGGTACGAAAGTAGTATCCTATAAGCCTTAAGTACCAATGGATATACCTTCATCGAAGCAAA
>JAAYJG010000157.1 GCA_012523055.1 Ruminiclostridium sp.
AGAATAAATATTCAGCAATATTTGCCATGTCGGATGTGATGGCTATCGGAGCGGCTAAAGCCATATTTGACAACGGCCTGTCCGTACCGGGCGACATTTCGATCATCGGTTTTGATGGCATTGAAGCTACGGAATATTACCATCCCACATTGGCAACCGTGAAGCAGCCATCTTGTGAAATTGCCATGACAAGTGTGGAGCTGCTGATTCAAAATATTGAATATGATATGGTTTCGCAAAATATTATTTTAGGAACGGAACTGATAAAAGGTCATTCTATTCATAGTTTGTTAGCAGATGAACTGCTTAATAAAAAATAAAAGAAAGAGGTTGTGTTATGAAAAAGTTTTTGGCAATCCTGTTGTCAGTACTAATGATTACAGCGGTGTTTACCGGTTGTGGAACAACGACTCCCCCGACTCCGGGCACCAAAACTCCGGAAAATACTCCCACCGCAGTCCCAAAGCAAACAGTTACTCTGAAGGTATGGGGTTCTCAGGAAGATCAGGCTATGCTGGCCACGATGGTAGATGGGTTTAAGGCAGCAAACCCTGACAAGATCTATGACATTTCATTTGGTGTTGTCAGTGAAGCCGATGCAAAAACAAAGGTTCTTGAAGATCCGGCTGCAGCAGCTGACGTATTTGCATTCGCAAATGACCAAATCAAGGATTTGGTGAATGCCGGTGCTCTATACGAGATCACGCGCAACAAAGACAAGATTACAGCGGAAAACATGGCTGGTTCCATTGAAGCCTCCACGGTTGATGGAAAACTATATGCATATCCTGAAACAGCCGACAATGGATACTTTATGTATTATGACAAGAGCGTCTTTACAGCAGATGATGTCAAATCTCTTGACAAGATGCTTGAAGTTGCCAAAGCCAAGGGCAAGAAAGTATTCATGGATGTATCAAACGGATGGTATATCGCTTCTTTCTTCCTGGGTGCAGGCGGAACCTTGACCGTTGACAAAGACGGAAAACAACAGTGTGATTTTAACAACGAAAAAGGCGTAAAAGCAGGCGAAGCGATTAAAGCCTTCACAGCTCATCCGGCATTTTTAACAGGCGATGACGCCGTATTAAAGGGCGGAATCGGCGGCGAAATAGCAGCTGGTGTCAGCGGCACCTGGAATGCGGAAGACATTAAAACCATTTTGGGTGATAACTATGCAGCAACTAAATTACCGACATTCACGCTGGGTTCTGAACAAGTACAAATGGGCAGCTTTGCAGGCTACAAGCTTGTAGGTATTAACAGCCAGACGAAATCCCCCGTGGATGCCATGAACCTTGGCGAATGGCTCACCAATGAGCAAAACCAGGTTACCCGTTTTGAGACTCGTGCCATGGGGCCATCCAATATCAAGGCGGCTTCCAGCGATAAGGTAAAAGCGAATATTGCTTTAGCGGCACTGGCAGAGCAGAACCAGCATGCCACCTCACAGAAAGATGTTTTAGGCTCTTACTGGTCACCTGCAGAAGCATTTGGAACCGCAATGGAAGCAAAGGATTATTCCAAATCCATCAAGGAAATGCTTGATGCAATGGTTGCTCAAATCGTTGGCGGTTAATATGAACCGTGGCTGAGGGTGGCAACTGCCACCCTCAGCTGTTTTTATCACAGCATCAGCCGGCGGGCAGCTTTCAAATGAGTTGGGTCATAGTATATGAATGAATTGGATGTGAGTGTAATGCAATATATCGATTATGTAACACTGCCCTGGTATAAGAAAGTAATCGTTCGTATTTTGCAGAGCGTCAAAAATTTTCGCCGGAATTTCGTTGCTTTTATTTCTAAAACAGGCAAATCCATTGTTTCTTTGTTTAAAAGCATTATCAATGGGATAAAGTACTTTTTTACTACCTTTTTCAAAGGTGATCTTCCCACCAAGCTATCCTATTTCTTCATGGGTTCTGGCTGTTTGCTTCGCGGCCAAGTCATCCGCGGCCTTGGGTTTTTAGCCCTGCAATTATTCTATATCGTCTATATGGTTTCTTTTGGCTGGGGTCAGCTACAGCTGTTCCCTACGCTGGGCATCGCAGAAAAAAGGCAAATATGGGATGAAGTCGATCAGATTTACAGATATGTGCAGGGTGACAATTCCATGCTGATCCTGCTTTTTTCAGTACTGACCATTGCCATAAGCATTGTCATTCTATCAGTATATTTTGCCAATATTCGTGTGGCTTATCATAATCAGCAGCTTAAAAAAGAGGGTAAAAAGCTGAACTCAATTGTTGACGATACCCGGGAGCTACTGGACAAAAAGCTGCATGTAACCTTCTTGTCCCTGCCCACACTGGGTGTGGTCTTTTTTACGGTATTACCCTTGATTTTTATGATTTTGATCGCCTTTACGAATTATGATAAAAACCATCAGCCGCCCGGTTCTTTGTTTACATG
>JAAYJG010000002.1 GCA_012523055.1 Ruminiclostridium sp.
AACACCCTGGCAACCAGGCTTGAAAACATCCCCGACAATGAAACACTGCAGCAGGCTCATGAAAAGGTTGAATCCCTGCTTCGTGAAAAAGAGAGGATGATATTCCACGGAAAAGCCCTCAATACCGCAATACAGACCTTGACAGAAGCAGGTCTGGTCATTCAGCGAGACTATGTTCCCGCATTGAACCGGGAGATGGGCGAAATTCTATCGGTGGTGACAGCTGGCAAATACAAGGGGTTAAAGGCGGATGACAGCCTGACCCTGAAGCTTGCCCCGCAGGAGAGCACGGAAGAAGTTCTTCCTGATCAGCTTTCATCCGGAACGGTGGATCAGATCTATCTTGCTCTGCGGCTTGCAGCGATAAGAATCGTTGAAAAAAAAGGTGAAACCCTTCCACTTTTCCTGGATGAGCCTTTTGCTCAATATGATGAATCAAGAACAAAGGAAACCCTGACGCTTTTGAAACGGGAGAGCAGAACAAGGCAAATTCTGCTGTTTACCTGTAAAAAACGAGAAGTTGAGCTGATCAGAGAGTTGTATCGCAACGAACCTGTGAATATTATCGAACTGGATTAAAAACAACGAGACACCGGTAATGTGAGAAGAACCTTATAAGCAGACCTCACCGACCGATTCGCTCCATGATCCATCTTGCAATCAGAATGCTGCTATCGCTTTTTGCGGTTGCGTCCTGCTGATTGGCGTATTGCTCCTGCCAATGCTCGATCATCTCTGGTTCTTTAATAAAACAGTCGTAAGAAACAGCAGCGCCTTTGCGGATTAAATAATCCAGGTTTTTTTCCTCTGCTCCGGGAAGCGGTTTAAGCAGGATCAGCGGTTTTTTCAGGATCATCGCCTCGGTCACGGTCAGACCCCCGGGCTTTGTCAGCACCGCAAGGGCGTTTCTCATGGTATTGAACAGCTGCGGGATCGTCCCGGTCACTGTCAGCCTGCCGGTGCTCTTTTTTTCCAAAGCTTTCAGCCTGCGGTACAGGGAACGGTTTTCGCCCGTTACCACCAGCAGATTGCAGTCTGCATGTCCTTTCAGAAGGCCCCTGGTGGTCGCTTCAAGGCTTCCAAGACCCCAACCACCTCCTGAAACCAACCAAAACGGTTTGGTATTTGTTTTCTTTTCATCAAAGGGAAGGTTTATCGGGCATGGAACACCTGTCACCTTCACCGCATCATCGGTCCAGCCGAGCAGCATCAGCTCCTCCTTCATTTCTGAATTTGGAACACAATACAGATCGATATATGGGTACAGCCAGAACCTGTGGATCTGGTAATCTGTAATAACGCCGACGGTTATCGGACACTTTTCCTTTAATTCTCGTTTCAATTTGGACGCGAAAAGCAAAGCTAGCGGGTGAGTACATACAACCGCCTGCACATTTTCCCTAAGGCATTGCTCTTTCAACGTGGCGATACTTCTGGAAAAAAACCTTCCCGCAAAGCTGTTGAACCAGGCGTTGTTTTCAGTAAGCCGGTATAATAAGCGATAAATGCACGGACATTTTGAGACAAGCAGTTTAAATATATTCAGCATAAAGGATTCAACGGGAAAATACTGGAGATCAAGCACATCCATCATATGAATATCCATCTGATAGTCCATATCCATCAGAGCTTCCCTGATATATTCCGCCGCTTTCAAATGGCCGCAGCCTGTAGATGCGTACAAAAATATGACATGCATACGTTCCGCTCTCTTTCTGAAGAATTTCGATTCATCACCACACTTCCATTATGAACGGATGTCAGTATAAATATGCCGGCATAAGAAAAACTAACAGTAAACTGAAAGGAAAATTTGATTGCAAGGAAATCAACAGGAAAGAAAACCGTGGAGGAAATTGCTATGCAGGAAACAAGAAAGAATAAACTGGTTGTTTGGAGTTCTGCTTTTTCTGTTATATTATGCCTTGTTGTCCCCATGCTCACGAACTCCTTTGCGCAGTCCATCAGGGCTTCCGATGAACAGCTGATCGCAAGGGCCATCAACGGGGAAGCCAGGGGAGAACCCTATGAGGGGCAGGTCGCGGTGGGCGCGGTTATTCTCAACCGGGTCAATTCTCCGGATTTTCCCAATACGATTGCAGGGGTGATTTATCAGCCTGGAGCTTTTACCGCTGTCAGTGACGGGCAGATCAATGTGGCCATCGATCCCCAATCAACGGTGGTAAGAGCAGCACGGGATGCGCTAAACGGGTGGGATCCAACCGGAGGTTCGTTGTTCTACTGGAACCCGGCAACAGCAACGAGCAAATGGATCTGGAGCAGAAAGATTATCGTAGTTATTGGAAAACACAACTTTGGCAAGTAGCTGATATGGAAGATAAACAACAACAGCGGGTGAACAAATCATAAACAGGAACAGGAGTCACCCGGTAGGGAGGTTTGATCGAATGGGCAAATTTCGTGAAAAATTATTGGATTGGAAGAAAAGGCTGTCCGACAGGCATATGTACAGTGTCGTCATTGTTATGCTTGCCGCCGTCGCGGCCTGGGGGATTTATCAGTACAAGAGGGCTGCCGATTTAAGGCAGGAACTCGATAACCAATACAACAGGGCATTTTACGAGATGGTTGGTCATGTTCAGAACGTAGAGGTGCTGTTGATAAAAAGCATGGTTTCGTCCACACCGCAAATGGCGGCGGAAACCCTGCAAGAGGCATGGCGTCAGGCTAACCTTGCTCAGACCAATCTGGGGCAGCTGCCGATCACTCAGGATGTGCTTGCAAACACTTCGAAGTTTTTATCCCAGGTGGGCGATTTCGCCTTAACTTTGGACAGACAGAACATTAATGGCAAGGGCATTAATGAGAAACAGTTCAAAACACTGGAAAGCCTGCATTCCTATTCCGTATCACTGGAAGATGGATTGAACAACCTGCAAAATTCTATTTCTGGCGGAAGAATACGCTGGAATGAGCTTGCCAACAAGGGAACTCCATTGTTTCAGAAGCAGTCGCAGAAGCTGACCGGCCAACTGTTCACCGATGTCGACAAAACCTTTACCGACATTCCAACGCTAATTTATGACGGACCATTTTCCGAACATATGGCGAGCCAAAAGCCAAAAGGCCTGACCGGAAATGAGTTGAGCATGGAACAGGCACAAGAGAAGCTGAAAAAGTTTATCGGAGAGGACCGGGTGGCGGCCATAGAACATACAGGAGAAATTCAAACCGATACCCTCCCGGCCTATAACTTCAAGATAACTTTTAAGGATCGGCCGAAGGATGAATTTGCTACCGCGGATGTCACGAAAAAGGGAGGGCATGTTATCTGGATGCTCTATTCAAGAGAAATAGGGCAGGAAACGCTGAATGTGGATCAAGCGAAGCAGGCTGGTTTGAAGTTTTTGGAAAGCCGCGGCTTCAAAAATATGAAGGACACCTATTCCATCAAGGAAGACAGCATGGCAACAATAAACTACGCTTACTCACAGGACGGTGTCATCATTTACCCGGATTTGATAAAGGTGAAGATTGCGCTCGATAGCGGAGAGGTTGTGGGCTTTGAATCAAAAGGGTTTATCATGAACCACACCCAGCGGGAGATACCGGCTGCAGGCCTGACAGAAGAACAAGCCATCGCCAGGATCATGGTTGGCTCAGAGATAAAAGCGTCAGGGCTTGCCATCATTCCAACCACCTTTGGCACCGAGGTATTCTGTTATGAAATGAAGGGAAAACTGAATGATCGGCACTTTATCGTATACCTGAATGCAATCACCGGGAAGGAAGAGCAGGTGCTCATCATCATCGATACGCCAAACGGCGTGCTGACCATGTAGAACAGTTTTCACATTCACTACCATTCCGAATTCGGAATAGTAGTGAAAACAGAATCCTCTGTTCATCTGAATTCAGGCTGGCCGCGGGAATGTGGCCGGCCTGAAATGTCATATAGCTTCCTGCTATTTTTTCTTATTCTTGTAGTATACAAAAATTTGCTATATAATAGGTTTGAATTCTTAGGAGAACTTATTATACAGGGAAACCCGGAACGGGAGAAATGCGAAGGGCTTAAAAGTATGGATACACTGAAATTCAACGAACAGGGCTTGATTCCGGTGATCGTGCAGGATGCGGACAACCGGGAAGTGCTGATGATGGCCTGGATGAACCAACAGGCACTGGATCAGACGGTTACCACCGGAAGGGCCACCTATTGGAGCAGAAGCCGCGGCAAGCTGTGGGTGAAGGGTGAGACCTCCGGTCACTTTCAGGCTGTGAAGGAAATCAGGGTTGACTGTGACGCCGATACGCTCCTGCTTTCTGTTGTGCAGCAGGGGGTTGCCTGCCATACAGGCTCAAGAACATGCTTTTACCGTGAGTTTCCGATAAAGGGGGAAGATACTGTTGCAAAACACATTTGAAGTTTTCAAGGAAGTTTATGAAGTGATTGTCGACAGAAAAAACAACCCGAAAGAGGGTTCCTATACCAACTACCTGTTCGACAAGGGCCTGGATAAAATACTGAAAAAGGTGGGCGAAGAAGCTTCAGAGGTTATTATTGGTGCCAAGAACCTGAACAAAGATGAAATACAATATGAAATTGCCGATCTGATATATCATTTAATGGTGCTGATGGTGCATCAGGGGCTAACCTGGGAGGATATCTCCAAAGAGCTCGAGAAAAGAAGATAACCAGGCAAGCCAGTAACAAATGTATTTCAGCCATTCCTTAAGAATGGTTAAAAGGAGGGTAAAGATATGTTCTGTCCTAAATGTGGTACAAACGTAATTGAAGGGTCAAAATTTTGTGAGACATGTGGAAATAATATGCAGATCGCAGCAGAAGAGGCTAATGTTCAGCAGCCGCTGGAAAAGCCTCAGGAGCCCATTACACCCAGACCCCAGCCGGCACCACCGCAGCCTGCTTATCAAGCCCAGCCGCAGCCCCAACCCCAACCGACTTACCAGCCACAGCCTGCTTATCAGCCCCAGCCCCAAACACAACCGCAGCCTCAGGCTCCAATCTACCCGTTGAAGCCGACCGGTCAACCTCAACCACAACCTCAGTATCAGCAAAGGCCCCAACCGACGCCACAGAACAATACATATAACGGTGATGATCCCCGCGACAAGCCTTATAGTGTGGGCGGTTGGCTGTTGACGATGTTGATTTGCATAATTCCGGTTGTTGGCTGGATTATGCCCTTTGTATGGGCATTTGGCAGTAAAGCCAACAAGAGCAAAAAGAACTATTTCATTGCGTTATTGATCATGGCAGCCATCGGAATTGTCGTAGGCATCGTATTATTTACAACAATGAGTGCGGTTATAAACGAATTTATGGAGCAGTTAGGCGGCGGATTCGATTTTTAGTCATATCCAGGACATAAAACACGGGCTTGCAGTTTTCTGCATAGCCCGTGTTGTTTTTCAGGCAGTGAACACAAGGGGACGGTTCTTGCACTTCGCTGTTTCAAAACTCAGAGAGCACCTCTTCCAGCACGTTAACAAACCCGTCCATGTCCTTCTTCGTTACAATCAGCGGCGGCAACACCCGCAGGATGGTGTCTCCCACAGTACCCAGCAAATATTTCCTTTCAAACAGCTTTTTGTTCAATTCCTTTGCAATGGGTTGATTGAACTGAATGCCAATCATCAAGCCCTTCCCGCGTACCTCCTGGATTACGGGATATTTCTGTTTGATAACGCTCATTTTCTCAAAGAAATATTCCCCCATCGCTGCCGAATTTTCGCTCAGCTTATCATTTAAAATGGTTGATAACACCGCATAACCCGTGTTGCAGGCCAGTGGGTTGCCACCAAAGGTAGAACCATGGTCTCCGGGCTCAAAAGCCGCTGCCGCATGTTCTTTCGCACATAGCGCACCAATAGGGAACCCGCCTGCCAGCGCCTTTGCCAGCGTAAAGATGTCGGGCTCTACCCCGTAGTGCTGATAGCCAAACAGCTTCCCGGTCCGGCCTAACCCGCATTGCACTTCATCAAATATCAGCAGGATTCCATTCTTGTCACAAAGCTCACGCACACCCTTCATATATTCGACAGTGGTGGCGTTCACACCGCTCTCACCCTGAATGGGTTCGAGCATAACCGCACAGGTGGCGCCGTTGATTGTGTTTGCCAGGGCTTCGAGGTTGTTGATGGGAACCTTCAGAAATTTTGGCGTTAAGGGTGAATAGGGCTTTTGATACTTGTCCTGGCCTGTGGCGGCGATGGTTGCAAGGGTTCTGCCATGGAAGGATTTGTCGAGGGTAATGATTTCAAACTTTTCAGGTAATCCCTTTTTCTTGAAATACAGCCTTGCAAGCTTAATGGCACCCTCGTTGGCTTCTGCCCCGCTGTTGGCAAAGAACACCCTGTCGGCACAGGAGTTCTTGACAATTAACTCTGCAAGCTTTACCTGCTGCTCAACATAATACAAGCTGGAGCAATGGATCAGCTTTTGTGCCTGCTCACAGATAGCGCCCACTACGGCAGGATGGGAATGGCCCAGCGCGCTGACTGCAATTCCGGCAAAAAAGTCCTGGTATTCACTGCCTTCGGTATCCCACAGGGAAAGTCCCTTTCCGTGGGTAAAGCAAACCGGAGTTCGACTGCCAAAGGTATTCATATAATATTGCTGATCCTTTTGAATGATCTCCTGTAAATTCATGGTCACACCTCCTAGAATACTGGCCTGAGAATAAAGTTTTCCTGAAGGCTCAGGCATTTATGTAAAGACGTCGGACACAACTTCAGAGAGCTAAGGTTTTTTATTAGTATAATTATACATTCAAATGAATAAAAATACAACAGGTTTTTAAATTTTTCATGAAAATTTATTCGTTGCCACAGGAACGTCAATACAAAAATGAGTACCTGGCATGACATTGTTTAAGCGATTAAATAACTGCGATTGAGTGACCAATACCAATCAATTACGCCTTTTCATCATAACAACCAACGCAAAAGCCTGAATTGAAGTAAAGTTTATGAAATTTCCTGTTTGCTTTTAAAATAGCACTAAGATATGATAATATGGTTAATCTTGTTCAATGGGGGGCATCGGGATGAGCCGGAACCATCAAAAAACATATTCGTTGCTGCTTCTTTTGGTCACAGCCATATTATGGAGTATGAGCGGGCTGCTGATAAAAAGCATTCACGCGCATCCGCTGGCAATTGCAGGAACACGATCGGCCATCGCGACTGTCGTTTTGTTGATATATATCAAAAAACCAAAGTTCACCTGGTCCTTCCCCCAACTGGCGGCTGCTTTCATGTACGCCCTGACAGTGATCACCTTTGTGGCTGCGAACAAAAATACGACTGCGGCCAATGCCATTCTGATTCAGTATACCGCGCCGATCTATGTAGCTTTTTTCGGAGCCTGGCTGCTGAAGGAAAAACCAAAGCCCATCGACTGGGCAACCATTGCTGCGGTGCTTTGTGGTATGGTGCTGTTCTTTATGGGTGATTTGGATACCCGGGGTGTGTGGGGGAATGTTTTGGCTGCGATCAGCGGAGTAGCCTTTGGGTTGTTTCCTGTTTTCATGAGAATGCAAAAGGATGGCTCACCGATAGAATCAGTGCTGCTGGGCAATTTGCTCACCGCTGTAATTGGGGTGCCCTTTTTGTTTTCCTCTGTTCCGGACACCACAGGCTGGATTTATCTGGGCATCCTTGGAACCTTTCAACTGGGGATCAGCTATATTCTGTATAGTATCGCGATAAAACATGTAACCGCGCTTGAATCCTCCCTGATCACTGTGATCGAACCCATTTTAAATCCTGTTTGGGTACTCCTTTTTATGGGGGAGGCTCCGGGAATATTTGCGATCATTGGTGGTATCATTGTAGTATTGGCGATTACGCTGCGTTGTGTCATCACATCCATCGGTAAGAGAGACAACACCCAGACCGAAGCCCCCAAAGCTGAAAGCACGAACCCGGTGGAGTAGAAGGCAGGTTTCACATGAGTAACATTCAATGAGTTCGATGGCGCAGTGAAACCCGGCGAAGGTTGAAAAGCAAAGCAATAATGCTATAATCAATGTGTCAAGCTTCAGGATAACCTGTGAGTGGATGACATATGGTCACATGATATGCAAAGTGCCCATGTATAGAGGAGACTCCCGATGGAATATGTTTTTAAAAAAATTATTGAAATTGAAAACAGAGCGAAAGAAATCTATCAGGAAGCAGTTGCCGAAAAAGAGCAAATGAAGGATGCCCTTGTGCTGGAAATCACAAAGCGGGAGGACAATATCAGGAAAATGAGACAGGGAAAGATAGACCAGTTGTCGTCCTCCGGGCAAAAGGGTGTGGATGAAAAACTGGCGCTGATTAACCTGCAGATACAGGAAAAACTTTCACAGCTTGAAACTGAAGCTTCAACCAACGCAAAAAAGTGGGAAGAAACTATTTTCTCCAGGGTAATTGGTGATTGATATGCCTACGTCCGTCGCGAAATACAGTGCACTCGCCGGAAAAACCCGGGCCATGTATGGTAAACTGTTAACACCGGAAAACTATCGGGAGCTGATGCGCCAAAGAAGTGTGGGCGATGTTGCTGTCTGGCTGAAG
>JAAYJG010000158.1 GCA_012523055.1 Ruminiclostridium sp.
TGCATCATGCCATCCTTTTTCGGTGGAATAGTCGCAAATAAACATGTGATCGGAAAAGGTGTTTCCAAATACCAGATGTTCGCTTGCAGGCTTTTGCTTTGGGTTTTGGTTTCTTTCAATGGTGATTTTCATTCAAGCCACACTCCTTTATCTCAATTCATAACCTTGCGTAAAATGGAGAAACCTATAGAATGATTTTGCGCATTCACAGGAAAAATCATCGAATTATTAAGGTATTTTATCACATTGGATCGGCACTGTAAACAAATTCTTGCACAGAGTTTCGAAGTTTGGTATGATAGCCGAAAGGAGACAGGGAATATTATGGGGAAGGGTCTGCAACCGGATTTGTTTGTAAAATCGATTTTCACGATGGACGTTGATTGGCTGATAGAACGCGGAATCAAAGGTGTTCTTTTGGATATAGACAATACGCTTATCACGCACAAACAAAAGATCCCGGATGAAAAAGTGGTAGAGCTAATCGCGTTCTTTAAAAAAAATGGCATCCAGACCGCAATTGTGTCCAACGCGACCAAAAGAAGGGTGGACGTCTTTAATGAGAAGCTTGGGCTGTATGCCCGATATCGCGCGTTTAAACCGTCCAACAGGGGTTTCTTGAAAGCCATGACCCAACTGAAGCTCATTCCAGAGGAAACAGCCGTCATCGGGGATCAGTTGTTTACCGATGTTCGTGGCGGGAACAGGCTGGGTCTAACCACCATCCTGGTAGAGCCCCTTGATGTGAACGAGCCCTTCACCATACGGCTTAAGCGCATCTTTGAAAAGCTGTTTGTAAAACAAAAGCCAATATGAAAACGAAATTAACTGTTTCACATTTGAAAAATGTTGTTATATAATGTTAAGGACAGGCAAAATGGCTGTATTGGGAGGTTAGTGGGATGATCATTAAAAACTTCATGGAAGAGATTGTTTTTAACAGTATGGATGATATTTTAAAGGATATCAATATGTGCAAATGCGAAATCTGCAGGATGGATATCGCGGCAAAAGCCTTGAATGATTTGCCCCCTCAGTATGTTGTAACTGTCAAGGGTGAGGTCTATTCAAAGATCAATAACCTGAAAACACAGTTTGAAGTGGATGTTATTTCAGCCATCACCAAGGCTGCCGTCCTGGTAAAGCGCTATCCACGGCATGATAAACAGCCCGACTGACAGCCCGGGTATCTGGTTGTAAACGCTGTTGTTTAAGAAGGCCTCAGATCCGAAGAAAACGGATGAGGTCTTTTTCTGTTTATCAAATGCCCTAAGCCCCCTAACTCTATAGGTGAATATAAACCGCTTTTTGCTTACAGGTACAATGCCCCATTGAAGGGCATTTTGATAAAATGCTCGCAGACCGTTCGTAACTATCAGAGATAGTTACGAACCAGTTGCACACAAAACGCGCAAATCGGGAGTGTACCGCAGGCTTCAGCCGAGGAACACTCTCTGAATGCGCTTTCAGCGCCCGCGTTTTGGCGCACAATTCGCGCAAGCGCTCATTGAACTTATTCAGGAAGGTGAAACATGATGGAAAAGAAAATGAAAACATTGTTCAGAAATGTGGACTGTATTCAGTTCTATGTTTCGAACCTGGAGGAAGGCATCAGCTATTACTGCAAAAGCCTGGGCTTAAGGCTGATTTGGAAATCAGAAACCTCGGCGGGGCTCAGCATGGATGAAGACATCACCGAAGTGGTTGTGCAAAATGAACGCAGGGGCCTGGAGATCGATTTCAAGGTTGATTCTGTAGAAGAAGCCATCAATACAATCAAAGAAGCAGGAGGGCAAGTGGTGATAGGACCCTTTGACATTGAAATCGGGAAATGCGCCGTGATCAAGGATCCTTGGGAAAATCAATATGTCATACTAGATATGTCAAAGGGTTCTTTCATAACAGATGAAAAAGGGAACATTATCGGTCATAATAAGTCTGAGTAGTCAGGGCGGCTGGTCATGGCAACATGCCGCCTGAAAAATCACCAAACCCTGCTTTTTCATTCGGTAGAACTCAAAAACCAGGATACATGCGTGGTTTTTTCCGCCGGGTTCATCTCCTGTAATCAATATGGGGACGAGGATGTTCAGGATGAATTTGCCGGTGCGATCCCGAATGAGCCTTTCTCTAAAATTGATTCCATTCGTTTTGCACGATCATGCATATTACATACAGATGTGCCTTGAAATAACCAGCAAAACCGCATCTATACCAACCCGGCTGCTCAGTATTTATTGGGATGAGCAAGAATAAATAAAAAGAGCATTTGTGAGTTTTTAATCAATTTGAATTGCCTTGGAACATTTACGCGGCTGCATCCGTCAAAAGCAATAAAGACAGAAAAGGGGGAAAAGATCATGAAAAAGAGAATTCAAGGCTTTTTAACTGCATTATTGTGCCTGGGTCTTATTCTTAGTACTGCCTGCTCGTTATTTCCGGCAGCAACAAGCCCCGGCACCAGCCCAACTGCGGCTCCGCAACCGAACAATTCAACAGCTACGGGCTCAACCGCCCCATCGCAACCGAGCAGCGATCAAAAATCAACCCAAAACACCAGCACTGCAGACACTGCTGCTCAAATCAGCACAGGCTCTGTCGCAACACAGCCAAATAGCATAATGTCAAAGAGCTTTGCTCAGGAATCCGTGGTAAATGGTGAATATATCCTGCAACCCACTTTCTCTGAAGATTTTAACACGGAAGAGTATGATTCCAATCCGGAAAACCGCATGAAGAGAACAGCCATGTCACCGCTGTCCACCTTTTCCATCGATGTGGATACTGCCTCCTACAGCAATGTCAGGCGTTACCTGAATAATGGAATGATGCCTCCGGCAGACGCCGTCAGAACAGAAGAGCTGATCAACTATTTCTCCTATGATCTGCCGGAACCCACTGGGGATGTACCGTTTTCCGTTACGACGGAAATCTCCCAATGTCCATGGAATACCGAAAACAGCCTTGTGATGATCGCATTGCAGGCAAAACATGTTGAGCATAAAAATCTGCCCCGTTCAAACCTTGTGTTTTTGCTGGATGTATCCGGCTCGATGGATGCACCGGACAAACTTCCGCTGCTGAAGGAATCCTTCCAGCTGTTAACCGAACAGCTCGGGGAAAATGACAAGGTTTCCATCGTGGTCTATGCGGGTTCCTCCGGTGTTGTTCTGGAAGGTGCGCGCGGCGATGAAAAGGAAAAGATCCTCGAAGCACTGGACAGGCTGGAAGCCGGTGGTTCCACCGCGGGAAGCGCGGGCATCGAAAAAGCATATGAAATCGCGAAAAATAACTATATCAGCGGCGGAAACAATCGTGTCATCCTCGCCACAGATGGGGATTTCAATGTTGGTGTCAGCAGCGAGGGTGAACTGACAAGGCTGATCGAGAAAAAGAGGAAGGAAGGCATTTCTCTCAGCGTTCTCGGTTTTGGCACCGGAAACATCAAGGATAACAAGATGGAAACACTGGCCGATAACGGAAATGGTAATTACGCCTATATCGACAGTGTGTTCGAAGCAAAAAAGGTATTGGTGAATGAAATGGGCGCCACCTTGCTGACCATTGCGAAGGATGTGAAGATACAGGTGGAATTCAACCCCAGGAAGGTGAAGGAATATCGCCTGGTCGGGTATGAGAACCGCGTGCTGGCAAACGAAGATTTTGACGATGATACCAAGGATGCCGGTGAGATCGGCGCAGGGCACAATGTGATGGCTTTTTATGAGATTGTGACCTATCAAAACGGTGAAACCATCGATTCTTCCGATTTGAAGTACCAATCCAATGATCTCCGTCAGGAATGGGAAAATGAATGGATGGAAGTACGTATACGCTACAAGGACCCCGATGGGGACATCAGCGAAAAAATTGTTCACCCCATCTCGCAACAGGAATACAAAGACAATGCTTCAGAAAACTTCCGATTTGCGTCAGCAGTTGCCGAGTTTGGGATGCTTTTAAGCGAGTCGGAATATAAAGGAACCTCATCCTTCGAAAGTGTAAAGACCAGGGCTTCAAAAGCAATGGGTGAGGATTCTGAGGGTTACAGAAAAAGCTTTATTGAACTGGTGGAAGCAGCCGAATCCTTTCAGAGGAAGGCCGATTAAAACAAACTGATGATTTATTCATTTACCTCCTAACACCCTTTGATGCAGCAGATGATTCGTTTCATCTGCCGCATTTTTTTTAAGGCCACCATTGGTTAACTTTACTTTACAAGATCCTTTATCAGGGCCGGGCATTACCGAATTGGAGCTATTCTCCCGTGCAGCGCTTAAGGTTTATGTTACCGCAATAACCAGCCTTTCGGACCTCGCATTTTTGCCTTCATGTTAGCTGTAACCTCCTGATACAGCTTCAGAAAGCCTGGTAATTCATCCGAGGGGAGCTGATAACCGCCATACCTGGTTTTATTATAGGCTTCAGCAAGACTGCAGATATCAATTCCTTTCTCATCAAAAACACGGGCGGCATATGTGGAAGGTGTATCAGATTTTTTCATTTCACACCGGGCAATTTTCAACAAAGCGACCAAACGGACAAAAATTCTTTTCAAAGCTGTGTTTCCATCAGCTTTCATGGTCTTTTTCAGCCATGTCCGGTAACGGAGGCTGGTAAACAACCATAACAAATAGAAGGCACCCAGAAGAATGAAAGGAATGAAAAGAAGCTTGACAGCCACAGGCAAGGTCCTGAACAACCGGGATACAGACTGTATGAAATCTTGAATATGCTCTCCCAGGGATTTTATCCATGCAAATAAATCATTGCCGCTTTCTGAGCTGACCGTAGGTTCAAAGACCATCCAGCCAAAGCCGGCGATATAAATCTCAGGGAATGCATGAGCATCCTTCGCCCGGACATAATAACGCTTTGTTTGATCATTCCATTCATCGATGACATATCCTTCGGTATATCGTGCCGGTAAACCGCAGGCTCGTGCCAGAATCACCATGGCTGAAGCGTAATGCACACAAAAACCACGTTTGCTGTTGAAAAGGAAGTAATCATTGACATCCCGTCCATAAGGAAGCCTGGGAGGAGACAGGTCATACCGGAAACCAGAGGAGTGGAAAAAGTTCTCCAGCGCAAGGGCTTTTCCGTAATCACTTGTTTCATCGGCGGTGATGGACTGGGCCAATTCATAAATTCTTTCGGGCAGATCATAGGGAAGGGTGGTAAAGCTTTCATAAGCCAGGTTAAATTCCTGATCCGATGAGTAGAGGATTTCCATCCTTTCAGCTTCAGAAAAAGGCAACTGTTTCATGTCCTCTTCATATTTCTCAAACAGCATTTGCCTGTTTTTACTGAAGGCAGCGTAAATATCCGGATTGATTTGCCGAAGAACAGCCATTTCCGTTGAAGCAGCAGGGATGTCCTGCGAAATGTATTCCAGTTTATATTTCTCGAATTGGTTCAGGGTTTCATTGGATGAAGGATAACAGTCATTCAAATCGTTGATGATTGCTTCAATGCCCTCTGTTTGTGGATCCAGGCCGAATACACCGGGGGTTGTCAGAAAAAAGTCTGCATTCACGCGGTTCATCCGGATCTCAGCTTGGTTGAGTTGTGGAAGATGGGGTGAAAAGGTAAACATCTGATCAGGGTTAGAGAAACCTATATCCAGTAAATCCTGTTCATCCATGGAACTGAAAATTCTCGAAAAAGCATACAGATTCATGTATTGCGGCAATAAATTGAAAATCGGGTAGCCTTGCTTCAGCTTGGGATCACCATTGAACCATTGGTTCCCCTCATAACTATCACGGCTTTGTATGCGCAGGTAGAGCGGCTCGGAGGCTTCAACCTCGAAAAGAATTCTGTCGCTGGTTGGAGGCGTTGCCTTATCCAACTCCATACGTCCCTGATCCAGCTGCAATACGTAGTTATCAATACTGGCAACCTCTTGACCGGTGGGGGAGCCCAGTAAAGGACGCAGGGCCTGAAAGACTACAGAATCCAATTCGGCAAGCTTTGGTTGGGTCAGGGGCTTGGGCAGAACAACGGACAGACCAAGCACAACAAGCACAAATAAGACAACAGAAGCCAGGAACCACAGCTTTGTACGGCCTTCATAGCGTATCATGGTCAACTTTTTGTTTTTCCCGATATACAGGCAGAAAAACAAAACAACAAACAGAAGAAAAGGAAGTGTGTTCTCTTTGTTTGTTTTTGCCGTCTGCAGAAGAAGCGGGATTAGACCTGTCATGTACAGAATGCCAATTCTGTCACGAATGCAGGAGAAATAGAACACGATTGCCGAGAACATATAGCAGATCATCAGGACAGTTGCCAACATGAACGCTGTTTCATGGTTACCGCTATCGGAGCTAAGGGTTGCAAGCCATACCAGGTAACGGTATAGATAATCATTCTGTGCATACGAAATGATAACAAATATTACAAAAGCATAAATGATAGTACCAATGATAAACAAAGAGAGCTTTAAGGGACTCTTTCCTGCTTCAATCATTCCAATAAAAACAAGGCTGTGCAGTATAAAAACCACCAGGATCGTTTGGGGTAACAGCTTTGCAGTGAATGAATCAAGTATCCAAACCGAAATGGATACGGAAAACAGAAGGGCGAATATTCTGTTGGTATAATCCTTCCATAAACTTTTCATAAAATCCTTTCAGGGCCCCGCCCTGTGGCTTGACCAAGGTACCTGTCCCCTGTGGCCTGGTACCTGTCCCCGTTGTCCCGTTGTCCCACCGGTGCGCCCGGTGGTTAAATTACTGCGTCGGAGAGGTTTTCGTCCGTATTGAATACCCTAAGCAATTCATTGGTCGAGGATATAGTATTTTCAACAGCTTGCGCTTCCTCTGATAAGGGTTGTTTTATCCAGATGACCCTCAGGGTAAACCCTTTCAGATCATTGCCACTCAATAATGCCTGCAGTTTTTGATCATAACCCGCGGTAAAAAGAATCGCATCGCTGCCCTTAAAGCTTCTGTTCATTTTCTGTTGTTTCATCATGGAAAACAGCGGAAGGCGGTTGAAGTGGTTTTCAGGTGGGGTTTCAAGAAACTCGTATTGGGCGAAATACCGCTGCAGATCGGTAAGCTCTTTCTTTTGCGATACGCATTTTACATGCCATTGGTTTTCGCTGAAAAGCCATATCTCCGCGACCCTTCCAAGCTGGATGACCATATTGGAAACGGACAGCAGTGTTTCAAGAAGCTTATCCTCCGCCTCTTTGTTCTTATCCGGAAAACTATCGGTAACGGATGCTTTCTTTTTTTTAACCACTTTTATCGATTTGGCTGTCAGAAAGGGATCAAGGATGAAGCATAGCTTGGAGGAGCCACCACTTTCGCTTTTTCGCACCATCAGCCGGTCAATCTTTGCCGAAAGCTTCCAATGAACCTTATGAAGCGGATCCCCGGCCTGGTATTCCCGAAACTCATGACCGGGTTCGCCCATAAAGAAATTGTTGCCGGTGATGACGCTTTCAGATTCGCTCATCGTGTTTTCTCTTCCGTCCGCGCCATGCATGATTTTACTGCTGGGCTTCATGACCGAAATCTTGGGTAAAACAGTAATCCTGCCGGTATATTGGTGCCGTTCAAGATCTTTCAGCAATGAAAAGGAGAAAAATCCGAGATAATCCTGGATGGAAAGCTCGCTTAATCCAATATCTTCAGCCCCTCTGTGCTGAGCATAGAACCTTGCGGTAATGGTTTTTTCTTCATGAGGCGAGAAGGACAGAAGCTCTTCGGGCTGATCCTGTAAAATGAGGTTTTCCGAATGCATAAAAGCGAGCCTGACAAAGGGAACCGGCAGGAATGAATTGTTGCGTATGAGAATGTTTATTTTGGTGATACTGCCTTTTTCAACCTCGTAGGTGGGTATTTCAAGGGAAAACCCGAAACGCTTCCGTAAAGGCCAGCTTAGAAAAAAAGATACTGGGATGCAAAGCACAAACATATAGACCAGAAGCATACTGGTTTGAGCACCGACCAAATAGGTGTACAGCACTGAAAAAAACAACATGAAGATAAAGGTGAATACTCTTTTCATTGTAAAAGCTCCTCTGACTGAACTTATTCGTACAGTGAGTGAACTTAAAAAACAGGCACCTGAACCCTTGAAACTGCCTGCGTAACAATTTCCTCCACGGTCATGCCCTTCATCCGGGCATCAGAGTTCATCAGCAGCCTGTGGGGCAAAACCAGAACTGCCATTTCCTGGATGTCGTCGGGCAGGATGTAGTCTCTGCCGCGGATAAAAGCGCGGGCTTTTGCAGCGCGATAAAGGTTGAGACTTCCCCGTGGGCTTGCTCCAAGAGCAACAAACTCACTTTTCCGCGTTTGTTCAATGATATCAACGATATACCCTTTCAGCACTTCTTCCACATGAACGCCTTTCACCTGCTCCTGCAGCGAAAGGATATCGGTGAGGGAGGAAACGGGTTCCAATGTTTTGATCGGGTTGTTGCTGCCATAACGGTCGAGTATTTCACTTTCCTGGCATTTATCGGGGTAACCGATGGTCAGCTTCAGAAAGAACCTGTCCAGCTGTGCTTCGGGCAAAGGATAGGTTCCAAAGCTTTCAATGGGGTTTTGAGTGGCCATGACCATAAAGGGACGGGGAAGCGGATAGGTTTTTCCATCCACCGTAACCTGAAACTCTTCCATGATTTCCAGCAGGCTGGACTGGGTTTTGGGCGAGCTCCTGTTCACCTCGTCGGCAAGCAGAAAATTACACACTGCGGCACCTTCCCGGTATTCAAACTCTCTTGTGGCCGGGTTGAACATGGAAAAGCCCATGATGTCAGACGGCATCACATCGGGTGTGAACTGAACCCGGTGGAAAACGCCGCTTACCGAGCGGGCCAGGGCAGCAACCATCTGTGTTTTCCCGACGCCGGGCACATCTTCAATCAGCACATGGCCCTCGCAGAGCAGGGCGGTAAGAAGAATCTCCAGCACGGTTCTTTTGCCAATGATGATCTTTTCCATATTCTCAATCAGCTTTGAAACAAGTGTATTCATTATTTGTTCTCCTTGCGCAGTCAATTTTGTCTGCATGGTATGAATTATACTATAATTTCCAAAACAGAACAACTATTATGTCTGATATGCAAGGCGTAACCCAACCTCAAGATAGCGCATATACTGTCAGTGTATCCTGAGCGGGAGGAAAGCCATGGTCCCTGCGGTAAAAATAGAAAACATCTCAAAATGCTATCATACCCCGCATGGTGAAAACTGCGCACTAAGTGAGATATCACTGGAAGTCCGTGAAGGAGAATTTATCGGAATTGTAGGACCAAGCGGCTGCGGAAAATCAACACTGTTGTCCATTATCGCCGGTTTGCTGCCACCTTCCAAAGGAAATATTACAATCTTTGGACAACCCCTTCGGGGAGTAAACCCCAAAATCGGTTATATGCTTCAAAGAGACAGCCTTTTTGAGTGGCGCACCATTTTCAAAAACACCCTGTTGGGGCTTGAAATTCAAAACCAGCTGACACCGGACCGAATTCGGGATGTAGAGCATCTGTTAATGAAATATGGTTTGTCTTCCTTCCGGGATCACCGGCCGTCACAGCTGTCCGGCGGCATGCGGCAAAGAGCGTCCCTTATCCGTACACTTGCCGTGAACCCTGATATCCTGCTGCTGGATGAAGCCTTTTCAGCATTGGACTATCAGACCCGGCTAGCTGTGAATGACGATATCTACCGCATCATCAAATCCGAAGGAAAGACGGCTGTGATGGTCACTCACGATATTGCAGAGGCCATCAGCATGTCAGAACGTCTTTACGTACTGTCTAAAAGACCCGGAGAGATCAAGCTGGTCATTGACATCCATTTCGATATGAAAAACCGCACTCCGCTGCAATCAAGAGAGGCTCCGGAGTTTCGCGGATACTTCAATCGGGTATGGAAGGAGTTGGATATCCATGTTTGATGAAGATGCATCGAAAGAACAGCTTGAATATTTGAGAAAGGTGAAGGCACATAAAAGAATGATTCTCATTCTGCGCATATTGCTGCTGTTTGTATTTTTCGCCCTGTGGGAGATAGCAACGCGTTTGAAGTGGATGGATTCCTTCATCTTCTCAAGCCCCGTCAGAATGATCAACACTATTGCACGCCTGACGGCCGATGGCAGCATTTATGAGCATGTTTTGACAACTCTGTGGGAAACGGTTGTGGGCTTTGTGCTTGGAACTCTAGCAGGGATCCTGATTGCCATCATTTTATGGTCCTCCGACACTGTTTCAAAGGTATTGGAGCCGTATCTGGTTGTGGCAAACGCTCTGCCAAAAATTGCATTGGGCCCGGTATTCATAGTTTGGCTGGGCGCGGGCCCGTTATCGATCATTACCGTTGCACTGACAGTATCCCTCATTGTTACCGTATTGGAGGTATATACGGGGTTTCAGGAAGCCGATTCGGAGAAAATACGGCTTGTTCAAAGCTTTGGTGCAACACGCCGACAAATCTTGACGAAGGTAATCCTTCCTTCATCCTTTCCCGTGATGATGAATGCATTGAAGGTGAATGTGGGGTTATCCTGGGTAGGCGTTATTGTGGGTGAGTTTCTTGTTTCAAGGGCCGGGCTGGGATATTTGATTGTATACGGCGGCCAGGTTTTCCAGCTGGATTTGGTTATGACCAGCGTTTTGATTTTGTCTGTTTTAGCTGCTTTGATGTATTTCGGGGTTGAGCTTCTTGGAAAAGGGATCAGCAGAAACTATTAAGCTGCGCAAAAAATTCTGAGTTCCATTGGGGGGGAATGAAGCTATGAAATGGATCCGAATCATACTCGCATTAGCCCTGGTAGTCTTAATGCTTTTACCGGGTTGCGGTACAAAGGAACTGAAGGAAATAACCCTGTGTGAAGTAACCCATTCCATCTTCTATGCACCTCAGTATGTGGCCATCAATAAGGTTTTTTTTGAGGAGGAAGGGTTAAAGGTTACACTGGTGAACGGTGCCGGTGCGGACAAGGTAATGACCGCGGTCTTGTCCGGCCAGGCAGATATCGGCTTTTCCGGACCGGAAGCCTGCATTTATGTGTACAATGAGGGAAAGGACGATTATGGCATTGTATTTGCCCAGTTGACAAAACGTGATGGTTCTTTTCTGGTCGGCAGAAAAGCCATGCCTGATTTCAAGTGGGAGGATGTGCGCGGTAAAAACATCATCGGCGGAAGAAAAGGCGGAGTGCCTGAAATGACGCTGGAATATGTACTAAAGCAAAATAAATTAATTCCCGGGAAGGACGTGGAAGTGGATACCTCGGTGCAGTTCGCGCTCATGGGCGGAGCATTTCTGTCCGGGCAGGGAGACTATGTAACCTTGTTTGAACCGGTTGCATCCACCTTTGAAAGGGAAGGCACAGGCCATATCGTCGCATCCATCGGGGCGGAAAGCGGAGAAATACCTTACACGGCTTATTATGCAAAAAAGAGCTACATGGAAAAGAACCCGGAAATTATTCAAGCCTTTACAAATGCGATTTACAAAGGTCAGCAATGGGTTGAAAATCACAGCAACAAGGAAGTGGCGGAAGCCCTGAAGGGAGCATTTCCGGACAATGACTTGGAGCTGCTGGAGATGATTGTGAACCGTTATAAAACACAGGATGCCTGGAACAAGACGCCTGATATGAAAGAAGAAGCATTCATGAAGCTGCAGCAAGTGATGCAGACGGCCGGAGAACTGAAGGAGCTTGCACCTTTTGACAAGCTTGTGGATAATACCTTCGCAGAAAAGGCTGCAAAAAAATAGAACCCAA